>NZ_JAILGZ010000093.1 GCF_024696245.1 Treponema sp. | reverse complement strand
ATCTTTACATTTAGATACTTCTTTTAATTTAGAAAGAAAACTGTTTTTATTTTCATCTAAAGTTTTATGAATAGCATCATATTCTTTTTTTAGGTTTGAACTTGCAAGAAAAGTTGAGACTTTTTCTTCAGAGTTTAAGTCACCTTCTGCATCTGCAACAAAAATACAATCTGGGGATATAGTCGAATTATCAACAGTAATTTTACATATTGTTTTTCTGTTTTTATGAATTCTATCACAGGGAGTTCTTTTATTAGCTATATCCCTAAACGTATTGGCTAATGAACTTTTCATAGTGCCATTTGGAGCATATATTACAATAGTTTTCTTATTACCAAAGCTTATTGTTTCTTTAAATTCTTTAATACCGTAACAATTTTCTAGATTAAAATCCACTTTCTTCATTGTAGTCTCCTTATAATACTACTTTATTAATTTAAACTTTTTATATATTCTGCAATATATTGATTTCTTAAAAATTGATAATACTTTAAATTGTATGATTTCTCCGCTAATTTTTCAATTTTCTGTTTTTTAGATTTTGAACTAGACAATAATCGTATTATCTCATGAAAAACTTGTTTTTCTTGTTCATCATAAGCCATTTGTAAATCTACAGGTGCAACGGAATATGCTTCTACATAAGAATTTTTTGAAATTTCATTTATTTTTTTTGAAAAATCAGAATCTGGATGTAAATATGCTTGATAAACTGAAGATGCAAGCATATCTGCGACTTGTAATTGAATAATAGTTTTTGAATCATCCAAAATTGGTTCTTGTGATAGATTAAATGTTAATTGAGTTCCAGAACCAAGTACTGTATCGTATACAATTCTTGTATTTCCTACAAATGCTTTCCAGAAACTTTTGTCATTAGCAATAGGTTTTGAATTATCACAATGTATTTCCATGGCTTCAGAATTTCCATTTGAAAAAATACCAAGAAGGTTATATAAGGATGTAAGAGTCAAGTCTAAAATAAATTTTTCTCTTTTGTCTGTAAAATCAATATCAGAAGCTATTTCCGTCTTATGCTTTTCGCAAAATAAACTAAAATAATAAAGTGGAGACGTTTCTACAATTCCACAAGATTGTATATATTTGTCTAATGATTCATTGCCCTTGTTTTTTATGAATTGATAAAATCCATTAAACAGTTGTTCAGCAGAATGGTCACTATTCATAAAAAGATTGTACATAGAGGTCGCGATAAACTTATGAAAATTTATTTGATAAAATAATGTATTTACATTTGAATAAACAGGTTCATACACATATTCAAACATTTTACAAGCTAATGCGAATTTTTTATCGTGAAGAACAAATTTACATTCATTTCCAAACGTATTCCACAAATCAATTAGAAATTTTTGACCTTTAACACTTTTAGAAAGATTTGCCCCTTTTATTTCTAAATCCGTTTTATAGCTATGCAGATTTTTCAAGTTTAGAAATTTTTCTTTTAATTTTCCGTCAACATCTTCAATTCCCAAATAACAATATAGTGGTTGAGAATTATCGAGTAAATTATTTCCCGAATAACCAGCTTCATCAAAATATATTTTTCTCATATTATAACCTCACCCACTTCAATTTCATCACTCATCAACTTTGGTAGCAAAGAATCTCGAAGGCCAGATAACTTTCGATTTTCTTCTTGATTTGAAATAATTGTTTCAAACATCGGTTGTATGGTTTTATTGAAATTATCAATTTCATTGTCGCTTGGTATCCAGCATGGAATTGATAAAATATCTCCTGTACTGATATTTGGTTGAGCACTTCCCTGCCCACGGTTGATAAATTCTGTTATGACTTCTTCTTGTTTTAAAGTGCAATATATAAAAGGAACTTTTTCTATAGGATTATCACCTAAGAAGAATTTTCCAACTCGTTGATTTACAAGTATTGGTTCTTGAGTCTTTGGTATCATAGAAAATTTACCTATTGTGGCACCAGTCATTGCAATAACCAAATCTCCACCGTGTACTAAAAAATCTTTAGCTATATCAGTTTTATCATTTGTAACATGTGCACAAGTCTCGAGACTCAAACAGCCCTGTTCGATATCTCCAATTCGAATTACTTTTATTCCTTTGTCTTGCCACCATGCACTTTTAAATGCAAAACCAGATTTTACCGTGCAATAATCACCAATAACTCCATCTTTATCATATTTATCCACGAACCAGTTTTTGAAGAGGGCCTGGGCTTGTTCTTCCAAATTGGCGTTTATCTTGTTGTTCAGTTCTATTTTGTCGTCGAGGGAGGAAAGTATCCGGGCGATTTTTTGCTGGTTGGCGAGAGGGGGAAGGACAATACGTAATTTTTGAAAAGTTGTTGTAGGACGAGCAAGAGCGGGTACTCCGACTTGAGAAGCATTGGATAATAATTGATGTTGACCTATTCTTGTATGGAAATAATAAACAAGATATTCAGGTAAAACTTTTTGATTACATTTTACTCGAAATTGGCTTTGTGAAATGACGTAATGTTCATATTTAGAATCTTGTGGAATATATACAATCTGACCTAATGTTCCTCGATGGGTAATAACAATATCATTACGATAAGCATTTGATTTTCCTAAAGATGCTGCTTTTTCTTCTGTGACATAGTTAAATTTATCTTCATTTAATTTGAGGCCAACTAGATTACTACCGTTTAATACAGGCACTCCAGAATCAGTAAAGCATTCAACTTTTATATTTGAACCAAAAGGTCCCATAGAAATTTCATCTATTAGTTCTGAAAGTTCGTATTCTTTCCACTCTTCCATTTTCATTCCTTTATTCTAAACAAACGGATTTGTTCAGGTCTAACGACCTTCAACTTAAAAAGTGAGTAGCGTTAGCTACGAACAAATCCGCTTGTTTATTTTTCTTCCTCATTCTCCAAAAGCACAGACGCCTTTGTGTCTGCCGTCAAGCCTATTCCGTCTCTGGCATTTAAAGGCGTAATAACTTTTTTCCCGGTTTTCTGCTCAAGTTCCATTCGGGCATTTTTGGCGATTTGTGGCGCCATCCACGGCATTCTGGATATGGTCACCAAAATTCTGTGGATTGGTGCTTTCCGATATTTCTTTTGTGGAAAGTTCTGCGAGCATGTTTAAAACAAGTTCCTTGTTTGTCATATTGTCGCGCAGGTTTTCCTTTTTGAGCCCTTTGTATTCCTTATACTCTTTTGCTGTTTTGCCAGCCCAGGTTTTATAAATAATATCTGTGAGAGTAGCAAACTGTACGCCTTCTTTTAAGCCGTGTTTTTTCCATTCGTCAGTAAGATCTTTGCGGATTTCGATTGATTTGAGCCGCTGGTTAATCCAGTTTTCTGAATACCCCAATGCGCGGTATTCCAGCAAAGCACGCTGAATTCCCTGTTCCGGATCTTGAATCTCATCAAGCCGTTCTTTTGCAACCTGAGCCATCCAGACTTTAAAAGGCTCGGCTTTTGGTGAAGGAATCGATTGAATAAGACGGAAGATACCTTGAGCATCAAGACAATCTGTTTTATATGATTTTCCATCCACTGCTGGTAACTTCAGTCCGTGACAATTTGTCACGACCTCACTTCCTTCTGCTTTTAACCGTTGTTTTAATTTTCGCCAATATGCTCCGGGATCTTTGCCTGCAGATTCTGAAAGTACATTGCAAACATCCACCACCGAAAAATACCATTCTTCGGCTTCCTCATCCCAAATTGTACGGACTTTTTTATCATCAAAAAGCTTTATCTGTGTATTTTCTGCCATGCTCTTTCCTATGTATTTCAGCTAATTCGTGTTGTCTCATAATACAATCTTTTATGCATTAACAATCGGATTTGTTCAGGTCTAACGACCTTCACTATAAAAAGTGAGAAGCGTTAGCTACGAACAAATCCGCTTGTTCCTATTTTTCATTCTTCAATAAAGTAAGTCTTTCCCACTTCAAAGAACTTTCGCCAAAATTAACAAGCAATCCCACTGGTAATTTAGTTCCATGCAGATAATTTATTACTTGTGCTTTATTGGCGTTAACAAGTTTAGAAATTGCCTTTAATTCAACAATGATTTTGTCATAGCAGATAAAATCAGCATAATACTCTTTATCAAGTTTCTTCCCTCTATAAAAAATATTTATTTTAGCTTCTCTTTCATAAGGAATATGCATTTCTTCAAATTCTATTGCCAAAGCTTCCTGGTAAACTGCTTCCAAAAAGCCATTACCAAGTTCATTAAAAACATTCATGCAAGCTTTAAGAATTTTTCCTGTTTCTTCTTCATATAAAAGCATACTTTCTCCGTGAGTAGCGTTAGCTACGAACCAATCCGCTTGTTAATTAATCTTCCACCCAATCCCTTCCAGATTTTTCTTTATCTCTTCTTCGAGCTCATGGCTCTTTGCGAACATTCCGCTTAGTTCTGTTGTCAGGCGTTTCATCTTATCATCAAAAGGCTCATCATCCACAGGCCCTTCCTCAATTCCAACGTAGCGGCCGGGAGTGAGGATGTAATCCTGCTCGGCAACCTGTTTTGTGGTGGCAACTGCGCAGAATCCTTTTACATCTTCAAGAGTTCCATTTTGGAAAGAGGTAAATGTGTCTGCAAGTTTTGCGATATCTTCTTCAGAAAAGTCGCGGTGCTTGCGGTCTACCATGTGTCCAAGGTTACGGGCGTCTATGAATAAGGTTTTGCCAGGTTGTTTTTTGTCGCGGCTGATGAACCAGAGGGTTACCGGAATTGTTACGCTGTAGAAGAGCTGGGTTGGCATGGCAACGATTCCTTCTACAAGGTCAGCTTCGATTATCTTTTTGCGGATTTCGCCTTCGCCTCCGGTCTGGGTAGAAAGAGCTCCGTTTGCAAGAACCAGACCGATTTTTCCGCCGGGTGCAAGGTGGTAAATCATGTGCTGAATCCAGGCGTAGTTTGCGTTGCCTGCCGGTGGGAGTCCGTAGGTCCAGCGGGGGTCGTTCTGTAATTTATCCTGTCCCCAGTTGCTCAGGTTGAATGGTGGATTTGCCATGATAAAGTCAAACTTCTGGGTGGCGTGCAGGTCGTGGAAGAAGGTGTCTTCGTGGTGCTCGCCAAAGTTTGCATCGATTCCACGGATTGCCATGTTCATTTTTGCCATTTTCCAGGTGTCGGCGTTGGCTTCCTGTCCAAAGACAGAGATATTGCTTCTGTTTCCGGCGTGTTCCTGAATGAATTTTACGGATTGTACAAACATTCCGCCTGAACCGCAGCATGGGTCGTAAACTCTTTTTCCTTCTGTTGGTTTTAAGATGCTTACGATTGTTTTTACTACGCTTGCCGGTGTGTAGAACTCGCCGCCTTTTACTCCTTCGTAGGATGCAAACTGGGCGATGCAGTATTCGTAGGTGCGGCCAAGTAAGTCTTTGCTTGCTTCGGTGTCGCTCATGTCCATGTTGGTGAATACGTCTACTACGTTACCAAGAACGCGTTTGTCCAGCTCGGGGCTTGCGTAATTTTTTGGAAGGACACCCTTGAGGCTTTTGTTGTCGGTTTCTATGCTTGCCATGGCCTTGTCTAAGATTGTTCCGATTTCCGGTGTGTGGGCTGATTTTGCAATTTGAGACCAGCGGGCTTCTGGAGGAACGAAGAAGATGTTTTCTGCTTCGTAGGCATCCGGATCGTCTTCAAAGCCGTCTCCTTCTGCTACAAGTTCTGCGTATTTTTTTTCAAAGGCTGTGGAAATATATTTTAAAAAGATAAGTCCTGTAAAGATTTTTCTGTAATCTGCGGCGGGAATGTGACCCCAAAGCTCGCAGGCTGCATCCCAGATCTGCTGTTCAAAACCGATAGTGGCTGTGTTGGATTTAGATTTTGGGGATTTTGATTTTGCCATAGAGTAATCCTTATTTTTAATAATGACTTAGTATAACAGATATACTGCTTTTTTTCCAAAAAAAAACGGCCCCCAAAAAAAGGAGCCGTTCCAGGATTCAGGTTAAACCTGAGCACTAAAACTTTTTCTTAAACTTGTAAGTGTAAGTAAGCGGAATAGAAAGAGAAGACAGTCCGTCGTATCTTGCACCGTTCCATTCAAGACGAATACCTGTAGAAATCTTTCCGGCTTCAGAAGGCAGGGTAACGGTCAGCTTTGGATAAAGACTGGTCCAGGTAGAATCAGAGTCACCAAACATAGTACGCAGCTTAAAGCTCAACTGGGCTTCAAGATTTTCTGTAATTGTTTTTGTCAGCCTTAACTGATGATAAAAAGGAATTGCACCTTCTGTAAATTTATCAGTACGCTTAGCCTTTCCGTTCTTGTACTTTACAATAGTAGAACCTCTTTTAATTGTAGTTGTCTTTGTAGAGATTAAGTTTCCGTTGCTGTCGTAATATTTGATTGTGCCGATATATTCATCATTAAGACCGGTGATCACATCTGCAAAAATAGAGAAGCCTGCATTTTCAAAAGTATAGCCGCCGCTTAAACCAAGTGCATACTTAGTAGACTGCTTTTTGAATTTATAAATATCGTTGTCATTATCATCGTTTCCAACAACACAGGTTTCCGGAAGATAATCAGAAGGGGTAAAGTTGTAATAGAAGCCTGCATTAAGAATCAGGTTCTGGACAGAATTAAGTCCTGCAAAAAATCCCATCTTGTAATCGTCTTCTGTAACATTCTGAACTGTAAAGCCCATGTCAAAGCCGTTTGTAAGTCCAAAGTCTGCACCAAAGTCAAAGGCCTTTTCAAATTCATCCTGTCCGGGATACATGGAAGAAGTGGCTGCAACTTTAAGGTAATACTGGTTGTAGGCACCCATATTCCAGTCGCTGATAATTCCTGCGGCAAAACCTGTAGAGAGTAAGGCTGCAGAGTCAGAGCCAAAGTATTCTTCGTGGTCCAGGGAATCAGTAAGAAGCCTTCCGTATTTTGTAGTGTCGTCTGCTGCTGCCAGATATGCTGATGGAATTGCAAAGCGTTTGTAAAAATTATTTCCGGCTGCTATAGAAAAGTGCTGGGCGGGTTTAAAATAAATAAATCCTGAAGGAACAAAAAGAAAGTCCGTGTCTGCGTTTTCATTATTTGTCCATAAGAATTCCAGACGGGCGTTTACTTCAAGCTTGTCTGATTCATATTCAATTTTGAATTCATCTCCAAAGGCAAGGCTGTCAGTGTTTGTTTCTCCATCTGCTGATGTACTTCCGCTGTAGGTTTTTTCATTGGAACGGGTATAAAAATCATAGTCACCTAAAGAATCCAGGTCACTGCCTATGCTGTTTTTAATTGTAAGCTTGTCGGCAAAAAGAGAGGCTGCTGCAGTAAAGAGAAGGGCTGTACATAAAATCTTCTTCATAAAAAAATCCTCCATAATTAAACATAAGTCATTATGAAGGATTTTTCAAAGTAATAGCTTTATAATTTTAAAGAAAAAAATTATTCAGTTTTGCAGGAATTTCTGATGATAAGTTTTGGTTCAATAAAGATTTCTTCCGGAACTTCTCTTTTATCAATAAGCTTGATTGCAGTAGAAATAATTTTTTCTCCAAATTCCCAGTAGTTGTATCCTACGCTGGTAAGCTGAGGGGTAACAAGGGAAGCGATGTAAGTATCATCAAAACTTACTACACTGATGTCTTCAGGAACCCTAAGATTGTGTTCATGAATTGATTTAAGAATACCAACGGCTGTAAAGTCATTTACTGCGATTACTACATCAGGTACTTTACCGTTAGAAAGAATCTTGTCCATTGCTTCACGGCCGCCGATTTCGTCATAGCGTTCATTTTCTACGTCAAATTCCGGTATGTATTTAAGGCCCTTTTTTTCAAGCATATTTTTATAGCAGTCTCTAAGGGTAACGTTAGAAATATAACGGCGACTTCCACCTGCAAAGGCAACGCTTTTAATTCCATCAAGGGAAAGTATGTAATCCATAATCAGCTGCATTGCCCTGTTTTCGTCAATGTTAACTCTTTTGCAGTTAGTTCCGTTAAGGTTTCCGGTAATTATTACAGGTGTTTCTTCAAGTAAGGCATTTATTTTTTCCGCATATTCCTTGTCGGTTTCAACTTCGTCCGGTGCTCCGCCAATAAGAATCATAGCATCAACTTTCTGCTGACTGAGGCGGTCCAAAAGTGAAAATTCATTAAGGCGGTCACTAAAAGAGTTACATAATAGAAGATTATAGCCTCTTTCTGTAGCTGCCTGTTCACAACTTACAATAAGGGTTGAATAGTATGGGTTTCTGATGTCTGCGGTAAGGATTCCAATAAGGTTTGATTTGCTGTTAATGAGACCACGGGCCATTGCGTTAGGCTGAAAGTTATACTTGTCAATTACAGCCTGAACAATTCTGCGCTTTTCTTCGTTTACTTTTACTTTACCTGTTAAAACTCGTGATACTGTAGATACTGAAACGCCGGCTTCCTTTGCAATATCAACGATTGTGATACTTTTTTTCATTGTATACCTTGATTTGATATGATAATATGAATTTCGCTATGAAACCCTTTTCATAAATTTTGAAATCCTTTTCACAAATTATACGGCATTTATCATTTGTGCGCAAGAAATATAAATTCAACTTAAAGGGTAAGGCAGGAAAATTTATATGAAATACAGTAATCCGATTACATTGAATCAGGCAGATCCATGGGTTTACCATCATAGTGATGGTTTCTTCTATTATACAGCAACTTTTCATGCCTTTGATCGTCTTATAATCAGAAAGGCAGCTTCTCTTGAAGGTCTTGAATCTGCACAGGAGTATACTATTGGAATTGCAGATCAGGGCTGGATGAAAAATCTTTATCCTCATGTGTGGGCTCCTGAGATTCATTTTATAGAAGGTTCCTGGTATTTATTTTTTACTGCAGCTGTAGAAAAGGGAAATGTGTGGTCTGTTCGTTCCCATGTTGCAAAGTGTTCCGGTTCAGATCCTTTAAGTGATCAGTGGACTCTTCTGGGTAAGATTCAGGCAAATGTACCTGGCGGCAGTGAAGATATTATGACCTGCTTTAATCTGGACGGTACTGCTTTTGAAGTTAATGGTCAGTGGTATTATACCTGGGCTCAGTATGTTTACAAGGATGGTCCTTTTGATGAAGTTAAGGGGGATGAAGATTTTACCCTTCACGGAAAGTCTTATGTAAATGGTGCTAAGAATAACGGCTGGTCCTGCATATTTATCGGAAAAACAAGTCCTGCTGATTTTACAAA
>NZ_JAILGZ010000091.1 GCF_024696245.1 Treponema sp. | reverse complement strand
CCCATGAATTTAAAAGATCACTTGGTTCTGCCCCGGCCCATCCAAACATAAGAATCTGGGCTAAAAGTTCTTCATCACTCATACGGCTGACAAGAGTCTTTGCAAGAATCTCATCCGGATAGTTACTCCAGAAATCTACATCCTGAGGAAGAGAAGAAGGAGTCTGGGCAGAAAGGGTTCCCTGCGCAATAAAAAACAATGAACATACAGTAAGCAAAAATCTTTTCATAGGTGACAGCTATTGTAATTAAAAACGGCAACTTAAAAAAGAGTGCTCATGGTAAATGACAGGGTAAATTCACCTTTATCATCACCGTGGAGATGATATTCTCCCTGAAGACCTACCTTTAAGGAGGCCTGACTGTTTGCAAGGGCACCGGTATTTAATCCAGGCTGAATAAAAATAG
The DNA here is from genome assembly GCF_024696245.1 of Treponema sp. Lineage (GTDB taxonomy): Bacteria > Spirochaetota > Spirochaetia > Treponematales > Treponemataceae > Treponema_D. Next base: position 21,966 of record NZ_JAILGZ010000091.1, on the reverse strand, counting down.
AAGCATATATTCCGTCTTCGTAATACATGTCACTTATCATGTCAAAGTCATCCTTAAGGTACATGATTTCAAAATCCCTGTTTTGATTTTTAAACTGAGCATGATAGCCGCCTGTAAAAAGGAAGCGGTTAAAATAAAGAGGAACAGTTCCATAACCCCTCTGAATCTCATAACCAAAAATTACGCTTTCTGCATTCAGGTAAGCAAAAGTTTTTCTTGCAGAAAGAAGGGATGCGTAAAACCTTACAGGAAGATTGTAAGTAAAATTATTTACACAGGAAAAAGGCAGCAGTTTTGGAAGCACAAACTGAGCAAAAGGATAAAGGGAGTTATACCTCATACCTTCAATCCAGTCAGGGTCACTTCCGTCAAGTCTTGTAATTGCAACATTTTTAAGACCGGCTCCCAGAGCAAATCCTGCTGACTCATAAGTACCGCTTCCTGTTTTGTGAATTGTAGAAAAAGAAAGGCTTGCATCGTTTACAGTGTAAAGATAGTTATTTGAATCAACTGAATAATCTTCATCAGAAGCATCATCAAGCTTTGAATAAATCTCTCCCCTTCCTGCAAAAGTGCTGTTTGATTCAGTAAAGATTATGGATGAAGAAGAAGCAAGCCTGAGGCCGCTGCTAAAGGTAAATATATTGGACAGCTGGGTAAATCCCTTTGCATCAAAAAGAAGACTGGAAGCGTTGCTGTATTCATAAAGGGAAGTAGTACTGCTGCCGGAAAAAGAAAGTTTAAGGCCGCCGCAAAGTTTAAATACATCAAAGCCGGCGCCAAAAGCAAAGGAATCTGAATCCCAGGGATTGTTTTTATTAAAGGTAAGGCCCAGCAAAAGGGAAGATGTCTCTACCCCGTCATCATTCATTTTTTTACCTGCATCAGTAAAGGTCATTGCCTGAACATTTGACAGGATATAAAAACTTCCCCTGCTCCAGTAAAGTTTTTTATAAGGAAGGGCTCCCTCTATTGAGGCAGAAAGGCTTTCTTCTGCAATATCAGTAAAATCTTTAAGGGCGGCCTTTGATTGATCAAGTACAAGGGAATCCTTAATCATAAGGGCACTGTTGTCATAAAAATATGAGGCGTAAATAATAGAAGATTTTTCTTCATTAAAATTCCATACAAGAGGCTGGTAAACTCCACCGGAAACATCTGTCTTTTCAAAGTAAAAACGGCAGCTGTCCTTATCAAAAAGGGCAAAGCCTGCTCTTGGGAAAGTATCTTTTTTAGCATAAGAAAAAGACAGGGTATTTGAATAAGGATCCGGATTAAGGCTGCGGATTCTTACATCCTGTGGAAGGGCTACTGTTTTAAAAACCGGCTGATTCTGAGTAAAATCACTGCAGAGGACAAGGCTCCAGGAAAGACCTTTTTTATGAATAAAAGCCAGGCTTGAATCATAAAGCTGTACAGGAGAAAAAATCTGCTGACCCCTTACAAGATTTGTTTTGCTTACAATTTTAAGTTCACCATTTTTTGTATCAAGGGAATAAATACAAAGAGCTTCTTCCTGACCGGAATTCTTTACGGCTGCAAGATAATAAGCTCCATCCTTTTTAAGGACACAGGCTTCCTTAAGCTGAGTCTCCCTGACAGAAATCCAGTCTTTCTTTGCAAGGTCATATATCTTAATCCTGCTCTTTGGATTTACATGATTTATGCTTATATATGAAAGCAAAAGAAAGCGGCCGTCTATACTTGCCCTGAGGGAATTAATATTACTGCAGCTGAATAATTTTTCTGGAGAAGTAAAGCCATTTTCTTTTTTAAAGCAGATATATACTCCTGTTCCAGAATCATCAGCATAAATAAAACCGCCATCAAAAGCTGTCATGGAAGAATAAAGGGAACCCCTCTTATTTTTTAAGGAAGCTTTATCCGTTAGAGTAAAAAAGTCCCTTACATTGTCTTCTTCAAGAGGATCTGCTTTTACATCAGGCACCTGAACTGAATCCATAAAATTCTTCCAGGCTTCGTTTAAAGAAAGAGGATAGGCCTTTTTAAAACACCATTTAAAAGTTAAAGACTTTCCGTTAACAGCCTTATACCAGAAGTCATTAAAAGCCTCCCTGCCGTAAGTTGCGATAAGATATTCAACAAAAGGACCACCAAAAGAATAGGCGCTGGAACCTGCAGGATATTTAGAACGGGCACCGGTAACATCACCATAGCCCGGGAATTTTCCGCTAAGCTTTGCCTGACGGACTGTATGAAGATAAAAACCATCATTAAGGCGGCCTTCTCCATTTAAGCTTTCGTATTCAACTGCAGCTCCCTCTTTAATAAGGGATGGCATTATAAGAATAGACCCAATGTTTATATTATCACTAAAAATATCAGCTATTGAACGCCAGTAATCATTGCGCATATTAATTGATACGGCATGGGTAAGTTCATGGGTAAAAGTTCCTGTAAGGGGATTTGAAAAAACTGCCATGTTGTCTTCTGACATTGTGTCATATAAAACTATGTGGTTAAAATTGCTGGTAGTAAAATATGCATTAAAAATATCAGTACCATTAGTAATTACCAGGGGAATCCTGAACTGAGGCTGACCTTCCTGTCCTTTATCGTTGGCAGGCACATTGTAATCCTTACAAAGCTTTTCGTAGATTGAATCACAGCACAAAGAAAGCTCCAGGGCTGACTGACTGCATTCTTCTGCATAAATAATATCAAACCATTTTGTACTTACAGTCTTTATACCTTCTGCATCTGCCATAAGTCCGCCGTAAGCGTAAACCTTTGAAAAATTCATGTTTATGGAAAAAATAAAAATAAATGCAGTAAAAGAAAGCAACTTTTTAATCATATTCACAATCCTGTACATAACTTTTATTATTAAAAGGCTATGTATACTATATATACGATTTAAAATATTCAAGGAATAATATCATTATTGTGTATAAAAGTGCAGAAATTAGCATTATTTGCGAAAAATTAAAAGATTTTCCACTATTTGTATTGCTAAAAGAGCGCTTTTGTGTAAAATTTGGCCACTATGTTTAGTGAAAACCAGATTATTTCAGAAAAAATCCGCGGAAGTGCAGCATTAGGCCTTTTTCTTGCCGTAATATCTGCTGCAATCCTTATTTTTCTCCCGGATGAAGAATCAAAAAAAACTGCAGCTGAAGAAAGCATTGCAGTAACAGAAAATGAAGATGATTTTCTTTTTGACATTACAGATGAAGACCTTGCAGACTTTGTACTTGATACATCAAAAAAAGATGACCAGGGATTAAAGTTTTACCGTCAGGCAGAAAGCAAGGCAGCTGTTGAATGGTTCTATGCCCGCATTACAGGAAGCACAGAAATTGCCCATGCAGTTCTTGAAGAAGCTGATGCCAATGACATTCCTTTATCACTGGCATTTGCCCTGGCTCATACAGAAAGTTCCTTTAATGTAAACGCCTATCACAAGAACACCAACGGTTCAATTGACAGGGGACTTTTTCAGCTGAACAACTTAAGCTTTCCTAAGCTTACTGAAACTGATTTTTATGACCCGGCCGTATCTGCAAAATACGGACTTTCTCACCTTAAGTTCTGTATTTCTACAGCCGGAAACGAAATTGCAGGTCTTGCAATGTACAATGCAGGTACCGTTAAAGTACGCCGCAACGGAACACCACAGATTACCCTTAACTACATCTCCCAGATTGAACATTACAGGGCAGTTCTTGACGACAGCTTTGAATCAGAAGTAATTGCCTTCTTCTCCGACGAAGTACTTAAAAAACTTGCTGCAAGATAATCACACCAGAGGGTGTTTCTTAGAGTAAAGCTGAATGTAGCAGGCAAAAGCCAGGGGTATTGCTGCGGCTGCCCAGGCTATTGGACCTGCTGCACAGATTCCCGCATAACCGATTACGGAAGGCAGGGTATAAGCTGCAACCGTACGGGCTACAAGTTCAAAAACACCACCCATTAAAGGCCAGAAGCCCCTGTTAACACCCTGAAGGGTATTCCTGTAAATAAAGAGCATAAACAAAACCGGAAAATTCAATCCGCAGATTTTAAGATAAGTAGCAGAAGACTTAAGGATTTCGGCCCATTTTTCTGAAGTCATGCCGGCTTCATTCCTGTCTATAAAGATAGAAGTCATCTGATCGCTTAACAAAAGGGCAAGAACAGCTGCAAGAACTGCAAAAGAAACACTAATAATAGTAGATTTTGTAACCCCTTCCCTGATACGGTCAAGGCGGCCTGCACCAAGATTCTGTCCGGCATAGGTTGTCATGGTTGTTCCGATTACACCTGCTGCAACAGTAACCAGCTGTTCAACTTTCTGAGCTGCAGTATAGGCAGAAATCTTTACTTCACCAAAGAGATTAAGGGCTCCCTGAAGAACTACAACTCCGATTGCTGTAATTGAAAACTGAAATCCCATGCTTAAACCGATAGTAAGGTGACGCATCATAAACTGACGGCCTCCGTTAAAATCAGAAAGCTTAACATGAAGGGAAGGAAATTTTACGATTATCCATACAAGGCTTAAAATACCTGACACACCCTGGGAAATAACAGTAGCAAGGGCTGCACCCCCTACTCCCATTCCGCAGTATTTAATGAATACAATATCCAGGACAATATTCAAAAAAGACGAGACAATAAGAAAATACAAAGGAGTCTTAGAATCTCCTACAGCCCTGAGGACACAGGCACAGCCGTTGTAAAGAACAAGAGCCGGAATTCCTGCATAAATAATAAAGATATAATTGAAGGAATCAGTAAAGAAAGATCCTTCCGGAGTGTGGATTGCCCTGAGGATAGGCTTTGTAAATGCACAGGCCAGTATGGTAATAATAACTGCACTGGCAGCATTAAGAAGAATATTCTGAGCAACAGACTTCTTTAATCCTGCATCATCCTTTGCACCAAAACGCTGGGCAGTAATAACGGCAAAACCGCTTGTCATTCCAAACAGAAAGCCCAGTACAAGAAAGTTCATAGGGCCAGTATTTCCAACAGCACCAAGGGCAGCGGAACCTAAGAGACGGCCAACAATAACGGTATCGCACATACTGTAAAGCTGCTGAAAAATCTGACCGATTAACATTGGCAGAGAATAAAAAATAATCAGTTTAAAAGGATTACCTTCAGTCATGTCATATGTTTTCATATCCGTTGAATATTAATGAGACAACTAAAAAAGTCAATCCGGGGGGGGGTACCCTTTTAAAATATACAATTCCCTTTAAAGATGTTATAATAGTAGTATTATGAAAAAAATTACTGGTGTTACTGTTACTCTTGCATCCCTTTATACAAAAGACTGTCCGGGTGCCGGAGATTTTCTTGCCCTTAAAGACTTTGCAGACTTCTGTGAAAAAGCAGGTCTGTCCCTTATACAGCTTCTTCCTGTAAATGACACGGGAACTCATTCTTCACCCTATTCAGGACTTTCTGCATACGCCCTTCACCCTGTTTACATCCGCATAAATGCCCTGCCTGAATTTGAAGAAGCCTTTGAACATGATAAAACTTTTGCTGCTGCCTATAAAAAATTTCAGAAGCAGTTTAAATATGAATCCCGCTTTAACTACGACAAACTTCTTGAAAGCAAAACTACCCTGCTTCACCTTCTCTACAATTATATAGATAAAAAAATACAGGGAAAGGTAAAGGGTGTTAAGGGAGGTTCTTCTTTTGGAGAACAGTTCTTCCTTCTTACAGAACGCTTTGCCCGTAAAAACAAGTGGCTTCAGACTTATGCAGTTTTTAAAAACCTTAAGGATGATGCAATGCAGGCTTCATGGAAATCCTGGCCTGAAGAACTTGCCCACATGGACGAAAAGCACATTAAGCTCAGGTGGAACAACAAGGCCCTTAAAGTAAGCCACAACTTTTTTGTATGGTGTCAGCTCAGGGCTCACGAACAGTTTAAGGAAGCTGCAGACTATGTAAAATCAAAGAATATTCTTTTAAAGGGTGACATTCCTATTTTGATGAATGAAGATTCTGCTGACTGCTGGGCTCATCCTGAATACTTTAACCAGGAATTAAGGGCCGGCTCTCCTCCTGATGGTGAAAATCCAATGGGACAGAACTGGGGATTCCCTACTTACAACTGGAATAAAATTGCAGAAGATGATTTTTCATGGTGGAAGCAGAGGGTTTCCCTGGCTTCTCAGTATTACTCTGCCTTTAGAATTGATCACATTCTGGGCTTTTTTAGAATCTGGGCTGTATCACAAAAAGAAAGCACAGCTTACCTGGGACATACAATTCCATACGCAAACATTTCTCAAAGTGAACTTGAAGAAGCAGGCTTTACGGAAGACCGCCTTAAGTGGTTAAGCCAGCCTCATATTCCTACAAAAGCTATTGAAGACATTACCGGCAATCACGAAGAAGCCCTTTCTGTTTTTGAAAAGACCTGTGACCGGGTTAAGACGGAAGAGCTGTGGAATTTTAAAAAAGAAATTACCGGTGACAATTCAATTTTTGAAATGAGATTCTTTGAAGACAATGACAAGGACTGGTACTGCAAACAGAAGCTTGCTGAATACTGGCGCAACCGCTGTCTTATAGAAGAAGATACTTGTGATCAGGATACAGGTGTCACAGATGAAGCAGAAGCTTCGGAAGAAATTAATTCAGATATAAAGAAAGAAAAGTTTTATATACCTGTTTACTCTTACGGCAATTCTACTGCATGGCAGAGTCTTAGCGGAGAAGAAAAAACAAAGCTTGAAAAAATATTTGCTACCCTTAAGGAAGAAGAAAATACCTTATGGAAAAAGCAGGCCCTGTCAGTTCTTACACCGATAACTTCTGAAACAGAAATGATTGCCTGTGCAGAAGACCTGGGTGTAAATCTTAAATGCATGAATGAAGTTCTTAAGGAGCTGAATATTCTTTCACTTAAGGTAATCAGATGGAACAGGGAGTGGCAGAAAGATGGCCAGCCTTATATTCCTTTTAATGATTATCCGGAACTTAGCGTTGCTACTACAAGCGTTCATGATTCTTCTACTTTAAGACAGTGGTGGAACGATGAAAAGCAGTCAGTAGAAAGCTTTATTAAAATGGCAGGAGCAAAGGAAGACATAAATGCAGCTGACAAATTTACTGCTAAAGAAGCTGAATATGTTCTTTCTAAATGTGCAGAATGTAAGAGTGACCTCTTTGTAAATCCTTTACAGGACTACCTCTTCCTTGATGATGAACTTTATCTTGAAGATGAAAATGCAGAAAGAATTAATGTGCCTGGTTCTGTAAATGAATTTAACTGGACCTACAGACTGCCTGTTTCTATAGAAAAACTTAGTGAAAATAAAAAACTTCTGGAAAGTATTAAAAACATATGTAATATACACAGCAAGTAAAAAACGGAGGAGATATGAATATTTCTTACAACGAGTTCCACATAAGCCGCAAAATCCGTGACTTATGTAACTTTAACAAATCCATGTTCGCATCCAGCGGAAATGTGATTCTTGCCAATTTTAAAGCCGTACAGGAATTTCAGATTCTCCTTAATCAGCTTTTTGAAAGCCGGGGACAAAATGAAAAAAAAGTAAGTGCAGGTTCCTTAAATGCCATGGGGCTTATAGATGAAGTTTTTCATTTAATCTGTATGCTCTTTAGAAAAAACAAAGCCCCATTAAGTTTTACAAATCTTCTTTCTGATCTGGATACTTACTTTAAGAAAGAAAAGGTTGACCAGCTTCTTCTTGAGTTTATGGAAGAGTTTCCTCCTGTAGCTGTTTACAATGAAGAACTTTCTGCAGAAGAATATCTTGCACAGACCTGTATTGATCCTGGAACAGAAAAGACCCGCACTAATCGTGAACAGGTTCTTGAAGAAATGATTCTTCTTCACCTTGCAAATGAAAACCCTGCCTTTCATCCTTTTGCAGTTTTATTTGATGATGAAAAATTAAAGGCAAATCCCCTTTACATAAAAAGCTGGAACCAGATAAAGGCTTTCTTTAAAACCCAGCCTGTATTTGGACCAAAAAACAATGACCTTATTACCATGCTTAAAGAACCGGTTATTGCCAGCCCTACTTCTTTAAAAGGACAGCTGGATTATATCCGCACTTACTGGAAAGACCTGCTTGCAGACTGGTTAAGACGTCTTCTTGAAGGTATGGATACTTTAAGCGAAGAAGAAAAAGCTGCATGGCACCCGACTAATGGTGGAGAAGTAAGTATGGATGCTTACTCCTACGAAAACCTTATGAAGGAATACGAGCGCTTTTCTCCTGACCGGGAATGGATGCCTAAGGTTGTACTTATGGCAAAAACTGTTCTTGTATGGCTTTACCAGCTTTCTAAAAAATACAATCGTGACATTAACCGCCTGGACCAGATTCCTGATGAAGAACTGGATGCTTTAAGGGACGAAGGTTTTACAGGACTCTGGCTGATAGGACTTTGGGAAAGAAGTTATGCTTCAAGAAGAATCAAGCAGATAAACGGAAATCCTGAAGCTGCTGCAAGTGCCTACTCCCTTCTTGATTATGAAATTGCAGGTAACCTTGGAGGCTGGGGTGCTCTTGAAAATTTAAGGGCCCGCTGCTGGGCAAGAGGAATCCGTCTGGCCAGTGACATGGTTCCTAACCATACAGGTATGGACGGTAAGTGGGTTATTGAACACCCTGATTATTTTATCTCTTCTAAGGATAATCCTTTTCCTCAGTACAATTATGACGGAGAAGATTTATGTCAGGACGGAAGGGTAAGCGTTTATCTTGAAAACCACTATTATTCAAAAACAGACTGTGCCGTTTGCTTTAAGCGTGTAGATAATTACACAGGTGATGTTACATACATTTATCATGGTAACGACGGAACCGGAATGCCATGGAATGACACTGCACAGATTGACTTTTTAAATCCTGAAGCAAGGGAAGCCGTAATGCAGCAGATTCTTAAAGTTGCAAGAAACTTCCCTATTATCAGGTTTGATGCGGCTATGGTTCTGGCAAAGAAACATATCCGCCGCCTCTGGTATCCTGAACCTGGACACGGAGGAGACATTGCAACAAGAAGCCGCTACTCCCTTACAAGTCAGCAGTTTGAAGATGCTATTCCAAATGAATTCTGGAGGGAAGTTGTAGACCGCTGTGCTCAGGAAATGCCTGACACCCTTTTACTGGCAGAAGCTTTCTGGATGATGGAAGGATACTTTACAAGAACTCTCGGCATGCACCGTGTTTACAACTCTGCCTTTATGAACATGCTTAAAAAAGAAGAAAACCAGAAGTACCGTGACACTGTAAAAAATACAATCAAGTTTGACCCTCAGGTTCTTAAGCGCTTTGTAAACTTTATGAACAACCCTGATGAAGAAACTGCAGTTGCCCAGTTTGGTAAAGGAGATAAATACTTTGGTGTATGCACCCTTATGATTACCATGCCGGGACTTCCTATGTTTGGACACGGACAGCTTGAAGGCTTTGAAGAAAAGTACGGAATGGAATATACCCGTGCCTACAAAGATGAACAGGTTGATGAAGGCTTGATGAACCGTCACCGCCATGACATCTTCCCTCTTATGCACAAGCGTTATCTTTTTGCCGGAGTAGAAAACTTCCTCTTCTATGATGTATGGAAGGACGGCAGTGTTAACGAAAATATCTTTGCTTATTCCAACGGAACTGCCAGCGAAAGAACTCTGGTCTTCTACAACAACAAGTACGAACATGCAGACGGCTGGATTAAACAGAGCTGTGAATATGCAGTAAAAACCGGCAGCGGTGAAAACGACAAAACCATGTATACAAAATCCGTTGGAGAAGGTTTAGGCCTTACTTACGGAGACAATCACTTTGTAATCTTTAAGGAACACAGAAGCGGTCTCTGGTATGTACGCCGTTCCAACGACATTCTTAACCAGGGAATGTTTGTTTCTCTTAATGGATTTGAATATCAGGTTTACCTTAACATGCAGCAGGTTGCTGATGGAGCAGATAAAAAATACGAAACCCTCTGCAATCTTCTTAACGGAAGGGGAGTAACAGACCTGGATGTTGCATGGCAGGAATACAAGTACAAGGATCTTTATGCAGCTCTTGAAAACTTTATGAATGAAGACTTCCTTAAAACCCTTGATCAGATTAAGGATGTTAAAAAGCCTGCATTTACAAAGATAGTAAAGGGACTTAAAGAAGAAGCCCTTGCCTACTACCAAGAAGAAGTAAAATTCCAGACAGAAGTTCTTGAAGCTGAAGAAGAAAATAAAGCATCAGAAAAAACAAAAACTTCTGGAAAGAATGCTGTTTCTAAAAAGACTGTTTCTAAAAAGACAGCTGCAAAAATTAAAGTTCCATCTGCTGCTCAAAGATGGACAGCCTTTACAAAAAACCTGGATTTGATTTTTGCTTCAAAAGAAATTAAATCTGCAAAAGATGGAGCTCTTTTAACTGGAACTGCTTCAGCTGTACTTTCCTGCGGAAGTAAAAACTGTCTTGCCTTTGGTCTGGACAGAAAGCTGGGAGAACTTATTGTAAAAGCAAAGATTAAGGACCAGTCTCCTAAGTATGAATACACAAGAATTTTCATAACAGCTGAATGTGCTAAGGCAAAGAAAGCTGCAGATATTGGAGAGCTTCTTACAGGTCAGGAATACGGAAGGCTTTTATCCGGAGCAAATGACTTTAACGGAATCAGATGGTTTAACAAAGAGCTTTTTGAATCTGCCCTCAGCTATTCTTATTTTGCAATGCTGCTGGCAAAGAATGCTTCTGCAAAGAAGATTCTTACAGAAATAGAAAAGGCATGTGCAAAAGCAGAATACCAGTGCCAGCTCTTAATGGAAGCACTTACAGGTAAAAAGAAGACCTCAGCTAAAAAAGCAAGCAGCACTTCTACGGTAAAGAAAGCTCCTGCTAAAAAAGCAAGCAGCACTTCTACAACAAAGAAGACCACGGCTAAGAAAACAGCAGGCACTTCTACGGTAAAGAAAGCTCCTGCTAAAAAAACAGCCAGCACTTCTACAGCAAAGAAAGCACCTGCTAAAAAAACAAGCAGCACTTCTACAGCAAAGAAAACCACGGCTAAGAAAACAGCAGCCACTTCTACAGCAAAGAAGACCACGGCTAAGAAAACGGCCGGGGGCAAAAAAAGTAAAAAATAATCAATAAACAAGAAGGCCGGTGGTTATGATAAATCCACCGGCCTTTATTTTATAAAAAAACTGAATTAAAAAATACGAAGAAGATTCAGGGAGTTTAATACAGAAATTAAAGACTCCCTGTCACCAGGTTTTATCGGAGGGCGGGGACAATCTACAGGAGAGAATGCTGCCTTTACATTTGCCGGAGCTTCCGGAACTTCACCAAGATTATGCTGAAGAAAATCCTTTTCCATAAAAGGATCATCCCTTGCAACAATTACAACGCTGCCGTCATCTTCACAGATTTCACTTCTCTTCATGGCAGCAGCATAAGCGGCAGAAGTATCACTGTCTGCATAAACATGATATTTCTTAAAGAGTTCCTTGCAGGCATTATCCTTATCTTCTTCACTAACCTCTGCAGGATATACAAAACTGTGAAGCATAAGGGCATTTGCCTTAAAAACATTTTCCAGACGTTCAACATTAGAAGGATCAGAAGGGTCTGCAGGTTTACGCTGTTCAAGAGGAATCATTCCATCCATTACAAGACAACGTCCTGTAGGATCACACTGAATCTCTTTAGAAGCAGGAACTATAAAACCATTTACAGGAAGAGACAGCTGCCAGCCGTAAAGCCCGGACACAAGATTTCCATAGTTACCGGCAGAGAGGGCATAATAAATGTCACCGCTGACCTGTTTCTTTAAGCGGGAAAAGGCATAAGTATAAAAGAAAGCCTGAGGTAAAAGACGACCGATATTTGCAGTATTGGCGACAGTAAGATTATATTTTTCTACAAGAGCCGGGTCTGCAAAAATACTTCTTACAAGATCGTGACAGTCTTCTTCTGTTCCATCAACTTCTACAGGAAAAATGTTTCCACCGTTCCAGGCAAAATCATCTTCACTTAATCCACGGAATTTTCCCTTAGGAGCAAGGAGTACTGACTTGAGAAGTTTTTTATCTTTAAGGGCACAGGACATGCAGGCACCAAGTTCACCTGTTGTAGCATCCAGAAGAATTGATTTTTCATCATTCAGTTTAAGGATTGTTTCCAGAGCAGATGTAAGGTAGGCAACTCCGTAATCCTTAAAGGTACCGGTGTCTCCGTGATAAAGTTCAAATATAAAAAGATTATCGTCCAGCTTTTTTAATACAGGATCTTTTCTAAAGGCCCTGGTTGTAATGGTTTCACAAATAATAGGACTGAATTCTTCATTTATCAAAGCTGATGTAAGGGAACCTGCAAGGCTGGCAAAACTTGTATTTTCGTCAGCATAGAGAATCCACCGGCGTAAATCATCTGCTGCATAGGGAACATAAAGTCCACCGTCAGCAGTAACAGGTTTAGTTACCGCTTCCTTAAAACCAACTATATTTTCTGCATTTCTCGTACTGACAAAACGCATGACAACTCCTGAAGTAAAAAAGTAAAAACCTATTTAATTATAACAGAGAAATTCCCCTTTAGAAAGTATAATACAAATATATTGAAAATGACTGCGGAGTTTACAAATAAGGGCAGTAAGTATATACTTAATACTAACTATCGTTAGTCAGGAGGAATGTAATGTCCGATACAAATACAAAAGATCAGATTATAAAAAGCATGCTTAACACTGCATTTTACAAATCAGCAGGAGAAACAAGCCTTGCCCACATTGCAGAGGGAGTTAACATTAAAAAAGCTTCCATCTACAATCACTTTAACAGCAGGGAACACCTTATTGAAGAAACCTGCAGATCATGCCGGGAATATATAGAACAGATAAGTTTTATTCCTGCAGACATTGATTCAGTTTCTAAAAAATATCCGGCAGAAACAGTTCTTAAGGGAATCGTTGACCGCTATTTTAAAATGCACGAAAAGCAGCCCCTGCTTCAGATTTACACATTCATTCAAAGTCAGAAATATTTTTCTGCAGAAGTAATGGATATTATTGAGACACAGAAAAACACCCTTATTGCCCAGACAGAAAAAGTTCTCCTTTCATTAATTCAAAATGAAAAAATCAATCTTGATTCAAATGACATTCATTCAACAGCAATGTGGTTCTGTTCTGCTGTAAACGATATGCTCAGCGATTATCTTCTTGAACGCAAAAAGGAAATACTTCCCTTCCCTGAAAAAAATGCAGACAAGATGGTAAATGCAAAAAGCGACGAAAGTGCAATAGAAAAAATCAACGCTTATATAGAAAAATTTGCTGAACTTTTAAAATAAGTATTCAGCGTAAAAATAATTATTAAGGACAATAAAATGTTTAAAGTTATCAGACCAGAAGCAATTTCTGACAACACATTCAAAATGATTGGAAAAGATTACATGCTCATCAGTGCCTGTACTGCAAGGGAAGATGAAGAAGGTAAAATCATCACCGGCCGTCCTAATACTATGACAGCAAGCTGGGGTGGATGCGGTGTTTTATGGAACAAACCTGTAGCTACAATTTATCTTCGTCCTCAGCGCTACACTAAAGAAATCATAGACCAGACAGATACCTTCTCCCTTAGTGTTCTTGGTGAAAAATATAAGACAGCCCTTGAGTACTGCGGAAGTCATTCAGGAAGAGACGGAGATAAATTTAAGGCAGCAAAGCTTGATGTTGAATACATGAACGGAACACCTTACATTAAACAGGCAAGACTGGTTCTTTTCTGCAGAAAGCTCTACGCCCAGGAACTTGATCCCTTTGCCTTTACTGATGAATTAATCTGCAAGCAGAACTACCGCAAAAATGATTTTCATACCATGTATATTGGAGAAATCATTAAAGTAATGGAAGACCAGAAAAAATAAAGTAATACTTTTATAAATTCAAATGCATGGAAGCAGAAAATCACTTCTGACCTCCATGCATTTTTTTTTGGAAAAAAGAATCAGATGATGTCTATGCTCTGAGGCTTGATGAATCCAAGTTCTTCAAGGGAACGCACAGTTCTGTATACAGTTGCACGACCAATTGAATCATCCTGTTTCTTTGCAAGATAAAAAATTTCTTTGCACGAACATCCGGGATTCTTTAATATCGTGCTAACAAGATTCACTCTCTGTCTGGTAACACGACAACCTTTTCTCTTAAACGCACTTACGATTTGTTCAAGTTTATCGTTCATATCCAAATCAACCCCTTTCCTGACAGCCATGAAAAAAAACTTTAGTTATTGGTATCTAACTGATATTACTTTAAGCTAACTAAAGTTAATTGTCAACAACAGCAGAAAAAGAATTGATTTTTTTTTACATTAAACCTATGCAAACCGTATATTGAAAGTTGGAATTAAAGGAGCCTCCAAAATATATGTTTCCTGGCGGCGTTTCAATTACAAAATACAAGGCTGCTCCACCGATTACGTCATTCATGGACTCTACACCTTCAAACCATTTATCTGAAGGTGAATAAGATGAATCATAAGGACTGTAATTATCTTTAATACCAGCCTTTGCCTGCATAATCATGTGAACCGGGATTCCTAAAGGAGAAAATATTTTCTGATTCAATGTAATTCCGGCAATAGCAAAATCCCTTTTGTAAGTAAACTGAGGATAGCCGCACATTCCGTAAAATCCGCCAAAGTCAGCATAACCGGAATTAAGCTTATAAGGGAAATGCACGTTGGCACCATTCAATTCAATTCCCAGGGAAGTTCTGTTTCTTATTAACTCAAAGCGGTGACTGTACATAACCTGGCTTGAAAAATAAGGGAAGCCGTCTCCATAACCACCTGACTTTACAAGAATATCTACCTTTGCTCCCTTAAAATCTATAAGTTCATCTTCAAAAGTATTAAAGACAGCATCAAAATAAAAATAAGGAATGTTAACGGAATCATCAAGGGAATGAAGATAATTGTAATCATAACGAATTCCGGTAGAAGCCGTGATATTGTCAATAAAACGGAATTGAAGTCCACCATGAAAATACAAACCTATATCGTCATCAGTTAAGCGGTCCTTAAAAATTATGTTGGAAGCAGGCTCAAGACTTCCGTAAGAAACTCCAGCCCCTGTATCAAAACGAATGCTTAAGTCATTCCACTTTGCAAGATAAGGCATAAGTGAAAAATCAAAGCCGCTGGTATTTCCAAAATACAGATGAGCAAGAAGTTCTACGTTTCCTATAAGATGGGCTCCAACAGTAAAATCCGGAACTACGTAAAATCTTATTCCCTGCCCTGAAGAATCTACATTTGTAAAACCTGCAGAAGGATTGCCGCCAAAAAAGAGTTTACTTAACTGAGGGCTGTAGTGATTTGCAGTAATTTCTATAATACAGTGTTCAGAATCTGAACCGGCCTTTGCTTCAAAAGACAGGGATGCAAGATGATACCTGGTTCTAAAATCTGCAAGAGTATCTGTAAGATTAAGGGCAGTTTTTTCATTCAGTTCTTTTCCCACAAATTTTTTAAAACGCTCTGGAGAAGGAAGAGGAACCTTTTCTTTAAAAGCAATATCCTTTATTACAAACTTTTCTATTTTCTTTGCCTTAATCAAATCATAATTACTGACACGGTCATAATCTTTTTTTACAAGACTTACACCCTGCTTCTCCAGTTCAAGAGCAATCTTATGAATTGCTTCCCTGTTATTTTTAACACAAAGTTCACCGGCTTCTATAATTCCCTGAGGGCGGGAAAAATCCATGGTAGAAAATTCACTTAAATCAGGAATAAGAAGAAGGTCTGCAAGTTTATGCTGGGCAACGGCATTAGTAGAAATAATCATGTTAAAAATCTGAATGCCAACGGAAACCAGGTCATCAATTTCTTCTGGATTTTTATAAACTGAACTTGCAACATCCATTGCGATTACAATGTCTGCACCATAATCAAGGGCAAGCTGAACAGGAAGATTATTCTGCAGGCCTCCATCCATAACGTAAGTTCCGTCACTCATTAAAGCAGGAACCCAGACACCAGGGAGGGACATACTTCCACGAACAGCCCTTACCAGGGAACCATTTTTATAAACCACCTGTTTACCTGTACTTACATCTACAGTAACAGCCCTAAAAGGAATGGAAAGTTTATCAAAATCTTCTATATCACCAACCTTAGACAGATAAGTTGACAGCAGGTTGAGAATATTCTGGTCTCCTAAAAATCCTGGAGCAGATCCCAGCTTAAGCTGTGTAGGAGAAAATGGAATTGAAAAATAATTATCGTTATGAGTAGAAAATGAATAAGCAGGAACACGGGGAAGAGGCTGAGGCCATTCAGTAATAATGGAAACAAGATCAAGCTCTGTCATAAACTGTCTTATTTCTTTTGGTGAATAACCGGCACAATAAAGGGAACCTAAAAGCGCACCCATGCTGGTACCTAAAACCATATCAACCTGAATACCTTCTTCTTCAAGGGCTTCAAGAAGAGGAATTTCTGCCAGACCTTTGGCACCACCACCACTTAATACAAGGGCAACCTTTGGCTTTTTTTTACCTGAATTTCTGCCGGCTGCCTGAGAAAAAAGCAGCTGAAAAGACAATAATGGAAGGAATAAAATAAAGAGTACTTTTTTTATGGAAATCATATTTTAAAGATTATAACTTTTGTCAAAATTTGTCATTATGTTTCATTTTATTTTAAGAGAAAAGGTTTAATAAGAAATTTTCTCAATAAAAACAATCCCCCACCCTTGATTTTTCTATATTATAGGTTAGTTATTGCTAATTACTTTTAACATGGAGCAACTTTATGATGATCAATCCCAGGCTTATAAAAGCCGTCCCTGAATCAAAAAAATACGTATTTATAACTGTAGTACTTAAATGGATCAGTCTTCTGGCAAATGCCCTGATTATTTTTTCTACAGCAGAAATAATCCGCAGCAAGGGTGAGAACATTACCCTGCCCTGTGTTTTAATCGGAGCCGGTGTATTTATTACAGCTCTTGCCTCTTACTTTATTTCACTTTCAAGCTGGAAATCTTCAAGCAAAGTAAAGCAGACCCTACGCTCAAGAATTTACAATAAACTTTTGCAGCTGGGAACTGACTATGCAGAAAATTCTTCTACAGCAAAAACAATTCAGCTGACTGCAGAAGGTGTTGAACAGATTGAAGTATGGTTTGGTCTCTACCTGCCTCAGTTTTTTTACAGCATGCTGGCTTCCGTAACTGTTTTTATTATTCTTTCTTTTTTGAATTTTAAAATGGCTTTGATTCTTTTTATCTGTGTGCCATTAATTCCAATGTCAATTATATGCGTTCAAAAAATTGCAAAGCGTCTCTTAAGCAAATACTGGGACCAGTATGCAAATCTTGCCGACAGTTTTTTAGAAAACCTTCAGGGGCTTACAACTCTTGAAATTTATCAGGCAGATGCTTTTAAAGAAGAAGAAATGAAAAAAGAAGCTGAGCACTTCCGCAAAGTAACAATGAAAGTTCTTTCAATGCAGCTTAATTCAATTATTATTATGGACATAGTTGCCTATGGTGGAGCAGGACTTGGAATTACAGCAGCCATATCTTCCTTTGCATCCGGCTCTCTTTCTGCTGCTGACTGTTTTATCTGTATTCTTTTAAGCGCAGATTTTTTTATTCCTTTAAGAAGGCTGGGAAGTTTTTTTCATACTGCAATGAACGGAACAACTGCCAGCAAAAAAATATTTGCCCTGCTGGATTTACCCTGCCCTGATAATAATAAAAGAACTCTGGACAAGATTACCTGTAACCCTGATACTGCTGCCCTCTCCCTTAAAAATGTAAGTCTTACTTACGGAGAAAGAAAGGTTCTTAAAAATGCAAATATTCATATAGCTGCTCATTCCTATACTGCCTTTGTAGGAAAATCAGGAAGCGGAAAATCTACAGCTGCAAAAATTCTCTGCGGAATAAATACAAACTATAGCGGGGAAGCATTTATTTATGGCAATGATATTTCTAAAATAAAGCTGGACTGTCTTTTTAAAAATGTTTCCTATATAAGTCACAGGGACTGGATATTTAAGGGAAGCATAAGGGATACCCTTCTTGAAGGAAAAAGCAACGCAACAGAAGAAGAAATGAATGATGCACTAAAAAAAGTAAACCTTCTTTCTTTTGTAAAGGAAAATGGAGGGCTTGATGCAGAAATTATGGAGAACGCATCTAACCTTTCCGGAGGACAAAAGCAAAGACTTTCTATTGCCCGTGCCCTTTTACATGACAGCAGCATTCTTATATTTGATGAATCCACAAGTAACATTGATGTAGAAAGTGAAAAAATAATTCTTGATTTACTCCATGAACTTAAAAAGACAAAAACAATAATCATGATAAGTCACAGAAAAGAAAACTGTCTTGGTGCAGACAGTATTTATTATTTTGAAAATGGAAAATGCAGCCAGAAAGGAGACCAGGAATGAAAACATTAATCAGATTATCTAAACTTATACTTCCACTTTTTCCTGTAATGCTCCTTGCAATTATTTTTGGAAGCGCAGGATACTTATGTGCAATTGCCATTCCTGCAGGAGGGGCAGCAGCTATTACTTATTCCTTTCCTGTAAAATTCCTTATTCTCATTGGAATAGCAAGAGGAGTCCTTCATTATCTGGAACAGTACTGCAATCACTATATAGCATTCAGCATTCTGGCAAGAATCAGAAACATTGTCTTTAATAAATTAAGAAAGCTGGGGCCTGCAAAATTAGATTCAAAAGATAAGGGCTCCCTGATTTCACTTCTTACAAGTGATGTTGAACTTCTTGAAGTTTTTTATGCTCATACAGTTTCTCCTGCAGCAATAGCCTTAGTTGTAACAGTAATAATGCTTGTATTCTTTTTTCACTTTCACTATCTTTTGGCAATTTCTGCCTTTGTCTCATATTTTGTAATCGGTATATTTGTTCCGGCACTGGTAAGTAAACCTGCTTTTAAAAGTGCATCTTTATTCAGAAAAAAGTTTGCTTCCATTAATTCCATTCTTCTGGATAACTTAAGGGGACTGGAGCAAAGCCTTCTTTACTCAAAAGGTCAGGACCGTCTTAAAGAAATTTCTGATACAAGTGCAGAACTGTCTCAGGCAAAAAAATCGCTTGCTATAAATGAAGGAATTAACTCTGCCATAACAGGACTTCTTGTAACTGCAGCTTCTATGGCCATGCTTTTTACATCATTGTATTTATACAAAAAAAATATTATTTCATTTAATGCAGTTATTCTTTGTACAACAGCACAATTTTCTTCCTTTGGTCCTGTCCTTGCCCTTGCTGCCCTGGGAACTTCCTTAAGCTCAACTATTGCTTCAGGAAAAAGAGTGCTCTCCCTTCTTGATGAAGATGCTGTTGCAGAAAACATCAGCGGTATGGAAGAAACTTCTTTTGATGGTGCAGAAGTAAAAGACCTTTCATTCAGTTATAAAAAGAAAGGAGAAAACATCCTCTCTGACATAAACATGACATTCCCTAAAAATAAAATTCTCGGCATTAAAGGAAAATCCGGTTCCGGAAAATCCACCCTTATTAAACTTCTTATGAGGTTCTGGAAAAATGATCAGGGAAAAATTTTAATCTCTCAAAAAGATATTAATTTAATTAATACAAAAGATTTAAGAGACATGGAAAGCTATGTAACTCAGGAAACAGTTTTATTCCACGACACAATAGAAAATAATATCCGCATTGCAAAACTGAATGCCACAAGGGAAGAGATTATTGAAGCATGTAAAAAAGCCTGCATCCATGATTTTATAATGGAACTTCCTCAAGGATATGAAACTATGGTAAGTGAACTTGGAGATAATTTTTCTGGTGGAGAAAGACAGAGACTGTCTCTGGCAAGGGCATTTTTACATGATGCAGATTTTATTCTTCTGGATGAACCTAGCAGCAATCTGGACAGCTACAACGAGCATATGATTATGGAAGCTGTTAAAAAAGAAGCTGATGGTAAAACAGTAATTATTGTTTCTCATAGAGACAGTACTTTTGAATATGCAGATACAATTTGGAATCTTACAAGCGGAAGACAAAGCTAAAAAATTAACAGGAGTTATATATGAAACTTATACAATTTATTAATTTAGGCGGACCAATTAACTGGGTACTTACAGTTCTTTTATGTTTCTGCTGCTGTCAGATTATTGAAAGACTTATGTATTTTGGACAGACTTTTCACAATACTAAAAAGTTTTACATGTCACGAATATTAAACCGCATTGAGCAGACAAAAAAGCTTCCCTTTACAGAAAAGAAAAAGGAACTTGAAAAAGAAGTCACAATGGTTTACTACGAAATGAACAGAGGCTTATGGCTTTTAAACTTTATCAGTGCTGTTGCTCCCTCCCTTGGATTACTGGGAACAGTTACCGGTCTTATCGGAGCCTTTCAGGGAATGGCAGATGCAGGAAGTCAGGTAAACATTCAGGACCTTTCCGGAGGTATCTGGGAAGCCATGCTTACAACAGCTTTTGGTATGGTAATTTCAATTCCTTCACTTTTTTTCTACAGAACATTTAAACGCATCATAGAAAAGCGCATGATGAAAATGGGACTTCTCGTAGAAGACGAACTTGCTGAATGCAGCTGCCAGGGAGAAGCTAAGAATGCCTGACTTTATAAAAAAAATAATGCATGAAGAAGAACTGGGAATAAATATTACAAGCATGATTGATGTAATTTTTATTCTCCTGATTTTCTTTATGGTTTCTACTCAGTTTAAAAAAGCCCATATAAACATGGAACTGCCTCAGGTAGAAGACACAATAACAGTTACAGAAAAAAACACCACGGCAACACTTGCTGTTAACGCAAGCCAGATTGAACTTGAGGGAAAAATAATTACTCTGGATCAACTGCAGGGTGAACTTGAACTTATGCTTGAGGCAAATCCAGAACTTGCCATAACTTTTAGTGCAGATAAAAACATAAGCTATGAAAGATTCCTTGAAGTTTATGTAAAAATAGAAAATGCCGGAATTACAAGGATTGCAATAGAACATGAATCGCTGGATAAATAGCTGTATTATTACTGCAGTTATTTTTACAGCTGCAGCTTTTATTTCTGATATTAAGGCAGACAAAGACAAGAGACTCATTATTACAGACGACTCAGAGCGGACTGTCACCGTTACAATTATAAAGAAAGCTCCCCCTAAAAAAATAGAAAAGACAGAGGAAAAGCCTGAAGTAAAAAAAGAAAAAACTGAAAATACAATTGCAAGGGAAGAAGTTAAACCTGAAGAAACTTATGTTGAAGTGCCGGAAGATTATGTAGAACCGGAAGATATTCCGGATGATGCAGAAAGAGCAGAAGAATATGACGAAGATGCAATTTACGATCCTAATGCTCAGGAAGAAAGCGTAATGTCTACAGCACAAAAACAACAGGCAGCTGATTACAAGACTTATGTCTTAAAAAGGATAAGCGCAAAAAAATCCTATCCTGTAGCCTGCCGCAGCAAAGGAGAAACCGGTAGTGTAAAACTTCATGTTATTGTAAGCCCTGACGGCAGCCTTAAGCTTTATGAAATTATTACGGCCTGCCAGTATGAAAAATTAAATGAAGCTGCCCTTAAGGCTGTAAAAAAAGCAGCCCCTTTCAAGCAAATGAAAGAGGGGCTTAAAGAACTTGACTTGATTTTTACAATGGAGTTTTCACTTACCAGCTAAGATTTGATTTATGAAATATATTTTTTTGCAGAGCTTTCTGATTTAAAATGCTTTTTTTTATTTAAAACTGAATCTGTAAGCCCCTTCTCTTTTATAAAACTCTTTGCATCTAAAAGGAAGGCAAGGCAGAATAAAAGCCCTGTCATTTACATTCATTTTACAGTAAATTCCAGTTTCCATTTTTTCTAATTACCTCACTAAAAAAAATTATTTCTTATTTTTTATTTCAAATGTTACAACGACATTTTTATTTGAAGCTAAGATTCCTGGTGCAACAACAAATCCAGAAGAACTATAAA
>NZ_JAILGZ010000063.1 GCF_024696245.1 Treponema sp. | reverse complement strand
AAATATGGAAGAAATCTTTTATCCTTTTTCATTTCATCGAGAATTTCTTTTTTAAAATGATCAGGGTGAATATAAAGAAGCCTTATCCAAACCTTACCCTTTACTTCCTGAGAAATCTTTTTTATAAGCATAGGAAGGGTAAAACCGTCGTCTTCTTCTCCCGTACCATAGGCTGCAAGATCCTGCCCGATAAGATTTATCTCATGCATACCTGAATTAACAAGATGCTGCATTTCTTTAACAATTTCATCTGCATTGCGGGAACGAAGGTCTCCCCTGATTATAGGAATGGCACAGAAGGTACATCTGTTGTTACAGCCTTCAGTAATTTTTACATAAGTACTTCCCTTAAAATTAAGGAAGGTATTTCTGTCCCCGGAACACACACCTTTCTGCTGAACTTTTACAACAGGCCTTTGACCATCAAAAAGCTCTTCAACAAAATTATCAATAAGATCAATATTACCGTTGCCAAAAATACCATCAGCTTCCGGAAGTTCTTCTTTAAAAAGCTCTGCATAGCGTTCAGCAAGACAGCCTGCAAGAATAATTTTTGCATTTGGATAGGCAGATCTGGCTCCCATCAGGGAATCAAGGCTTTCTTTTTTTGCACTTTCAATAAAGCCGCAGGAATTGATTATTATAAGATCTGCAGAAGAAGCATCTTCTACACGTGTTAGACCAGCCTTCTCAAGTCTGGTAATTATAAGTTCACCATCAACCTGATTTTTTGCACAACCATGCTGGTCAAGAAAAAAAGTTCTGTTCATAAAAATCCACAAGTTTTATCAGTCAAGTTCCATTATAACAATGCGGTACATACCGTCACTATCATGAACCCATTTAATATCCTCTGCCTTAACTTCTCCGGCTCTTCCTACTTCAAGATCATAACGGGAAGTATCTGCTGTAAGCCTGATGTTAACTGCATTGGAATTGCTCATCCAGAGACGAATTGAATTATTAGGACGTTCAGTAATCTGTTCTGATGTATGGTAGTAAGATTCTTCATATGAAGAAAAATCAACCTTTCGCCTGAACATACATGAACCACGGAAAGTAACTTCTACAGTAAAAGGATAAGGTCTGTTACTTTCATGAATTACAGTACGGCGGAGAATATCTGCTTTTGTGGAAGTTTCTACAGAAGATATTTCCGTAGTATTGGATGGAAGAAGACTTGGATCTTCTGCACTCATAAACATCCTTACTTCTGCACCATAATCCTTTTTGCTGCTGATATCGCTTAAATAAATACAGAAGAAAAGTTTACCGTCACCGTTAATATCAATTTTTCTGTCATCAGTAAATTCAAGAATCTGATTACCAACAGGAGTAGAAAGGGAAAGCTTACCTAAAGTGTCAGAAACCGTAATGGTAATGTTTTTATCTTCACCTTCAGTTGAAGGAATAAGAATCTGGTCTCCTTTTTTAAGTCTGGCCTGAACAACTTCAGTTCCAACCTTAAAGGTACGATTCTGTTCAGCCATATTTTTCTGACGTTTGCTTTCATTAATTTTCTGTGGAAGACGGAATACTCCGATTATAAGCCAGGCAGAAATGGCAAGAAAAAACAGTACTGAAATTGTAATAATAAGAGGCTTAATAAAACCTGGAGCCTTACGTTCAAGGAGCTGAACAGGAACAGGTGTCTCCTGAAGTTTTTTTGATTCATAAAGACGGATTACATTGTCAGCATCTATATCAAGATAATCACAGTATATTCTAAGAAAACCTGTAATATATGGACCATCAGGGAATTCACTTTCCTTTTCACTTTCCATTGCAAGAAGATAAGTTCTTGAAACGGAAGTTTCCCTGGCAACAGTTTCTATATCAAGTTCTTTAGCCTCACGGGCATTCTTTAAGATAAGACCATAACTTTCCATGACAATCTCCGCTTACTCAGTCAGCAAAAAGTTTTTATAGTTATTTGCAGAGGAAGGCGGATCATAAATGAAACGCTGATCAGACATTTTTGTATTAATATTGTAATTACTGAATACTAAAATATAAACAGCACCAGTTGTAGTTTTGGCTTCTACACGATGAATAAGATTATCATCTACACCTACAGACATCTTTATTGAAGAAAATACTTCTGATGTTGAACGGCGGTACATAATCAGGTTGATAACCATATCGTCACTGCCTTCTTCAATAGGAAGAGGATCAGGACTGGTTTCATAAGCTACAGTATAGTAACGCTTGAGAAGGGCAAGTCCTGTCATGGTTTTAGCAAGATTTCCTTCTGTATGCTGTTCAAGAATAGCTGAAGAACCAGGAAGATATATTACAAGGTTATCACCATTGTAAACAAAAACCTGTTCTGCAGGTTCTGTAAAATCAATCCTGACCATCTCCGGTTTCTTAAAACTTACCCTTCCTTCTGCTTCCTGACCGGCAATTTCCATTTTAAGGTCAGCTTCATAATCATTAAATGTTGAATAATAGTCACTGAGACTTTTAAAAAATTCATTTGCAGTCTGAATCTGTGCAGAGCAAAGCCCTGAAACTAATAAAAAAAGACTGCTAAAAAGCATCAAAAACTTTCTATTCATTTTTAACTCCCACATGAAATTAGCAAAAACAGCCTTTAAGTAGTTTGCGTATTTCCTCAAGAATTGCAAGTGCATTTATTCCTGTCTGCAAAGTAGACTTCAGGCATTCTTTTTCATCAAGAAAATCTATTGCATTTTGAATCATGTTAGAAAAATAACGGGTTTTTTCAGGAATTTTAACAGACGTATCCTTTCTTAATGAATAAAGATCAGAATAAAGGTCTGATTCTTCTGCATGATAGAACTTACAATATCCGTTACCAATGCAGACTCTTCCTTCTGTTCCGTTAATTTCAATTTCAAATCCAAAATATTTGGAACGACCCACAAAGAGAAGTTCCACTTCCGGGCATACATGGGTAACATAATGGGCACAAGCCTGCCTTACTACACCATTTTCATCCCTGACAACACCTGTAAGTACCGGGCGTTTGAGAATTGTATTTACTATTATCTTTTTCTGCTTAACCTCTTTGCCTACAAGGGAATCATTAGGATTAGACAGAGAGTCTGTTCCAGGTTTACCCAGTGACATAAGGGTTTCTATAGTAGTAGAAGGAGAATTAAGATCCTCCAGAAAGTACAGAACAATATCAGAAAGATGTGTTCCGTCATGAATCAAAGAATAAGCACCACTACCCTCTTCTTCCTGATCATAAACAGCCATGGAAGAATAAAGAGTAGCCTTAATATCTATGACCTGTCCTATAGAAGCCATATAATTCTTTGCAGCCATATAATCTTCAGAAAAGCGACGTTCATGATTAATAAGAACAGGAACATTTTTCTTTTCTGCAGCTTCCTTAATCTTAAATGCTTCCTCCAGATTAAGGGCTACCGGCTTTTCAAGAATTATAAGTTTTGGTCCAGCATCGATTGCAGCAAGAGCTTCTTCAAGATGATAAGCTTCATTTACTGCAACCACGATAATATCCGGATGCAAATGCTGATAGAGAGCGGATGACGACTCAAAAACCTGAGCACATGGTACTTCCTCATGCCATGCCTTAAGTTTTTCTGAATCATTATCGCAGCCAGCGATAATTTTAATGCGGGGATTATCCATAAGGGCCATTGTATGACTGGCCGGTTGTTCACGTTTTTCATCGTGACCAAGAGAAAACCCGATGCGTCCGCATCCTATCAGTGCAGCAGTATAAAATCCATCCAGTGACATAAAATCCTATTTCATAAGTTCTGCATATTTCTGAGCAAGGCGCTTAGACTTAACTGCAGCAAGACCACAGTAGTTTGACGGATGTTCAAAGAAATTAGCAGGATTTTCAACTCCAAGTTTTTCGAGCTGAGCTGTAATATCCTTAAACTCTTTTTCGTGAGTTTTAAGAACTTCAAAGAAAGTCTTTCCGCTTTCTTCTGCTTCAAGGGTAATCTTACGGATAACTTCATGACCGTCGTTATATCCGGCTTCTCCAAGAAGAATATAAGCAGGTTCTGCAAGAACACCGCCCTTTACTTTACCACCGGCATTTTCAAGATTACGGGCCATTCCTTCCTTATCAGCCTGAAGCCCCTTAACAACACTGTTCATACGGGCTACAGCCATGGTGAATCCTGAAACATAATCAGCAATAAAGCGCTGACTGGCAGAATTAGTAAGATCCCTCTGATGTTCTGAAATCTGATCCATATAGAATGTAATTACACGTGGACACATAGCCTTCCATAAAGACTTAACATGTTCACTGTTCCATGGGTTACGTTTCTGAAGCATTGTTGAAGAACCTACCTGAGTAGCTGCAAAATATTCAAAAACTTCACCTATTTCAGAACGCTGAAGATTACGAAGGTCATCAGCAAGATTTGCAATAATACCAAAAGCAACATTCATCTCAAGAAGGAGACGAAGTACATATTCCGGCTCAACCAGCTGATTTGAATACTCAGAAGGTTTAAGACCAAGGAATTCAACATAAGTACGTTCAAGTTCTTCAGGATCCTTTACAATCATTGATGGTCCGTTATACGAACCTACAGGTCCTGCAAGTTTTCCTGCAAGCTGGTCAGAAAGTTCTTCAATGCGAAGGATTGATTTACCAAGACGGCTTACAAATTCTGCAATACTCCATCCAAAAGTAATAGGTACTGCATGCTGACCGTGAGTACGTCCAACCTGAGGTGTGGCACATTCACGTTCTGCAATTTCACAAAGATATTTTTCAAGGGTTTTAAGTTCAGGAAGAACAACATTCTTAGTTACATCACGCATGCGGCAGCTTAAAGCAGTATCAAGAATATCTACTGATGTAGCACCAAGATGAATAAGAGGGCCGATATCAGAATCAACCTTTGTTTTCATTACATTTACAAGGGCACGGATATTGTGCTTTGTCTTTTCTTCTTCTGCATAAACTTCCTGAGGGTCGATTTTATCAGCCACTTCATCAAGTTTTTTTGCAATTTCATCAGTAAGGGTACCGCGGACCTTAAGGTGAGCCTTTACAAGGGCAGCTTCACACCTGGCACATGAACGGATACTTGCTTCTTCCGAAATGTATTTAGACAATCCCTCAAAAGCCGGAGCTTCAGAAAGAGAATAACGATGATCAAGACATGACAGATTTTCAAATATATTGCGTGATTCCATAATGTCTCATTATTGCATAATTCAAAATAAAAAACAACGAAATTAAAGGCTTTATATAGAAAACTTAAAAACAGTTAAAAAAAGTGTTTAGTTTTGTGGGGATTTTTGTCAAACGATTAAAATATATATATGTATGGAAAAAATTATTTTTGAAGAAATAAAAATCTCAGATGAAGAAGCCTTTACTGATGATGAAGTAGTAATAGCAGCAAGAAATTCCTTCAGCATAAGCTACCTCTACCCCTGGCAGAGAATCGTTATTGCCAACATTATGGACTCTGCTGCAAGGGAAGGTTTTACTGACTGCAGGCCTGAAGCTGAAGAAGATATTAAAAGCTTACACGGAGAAGACAGCGGAAGACAGATAGTACTTCTTCCTACAGGAGCGGGAAAATCCCTTTGTTTTTTAACCCCGGCCCTGCTTTTAAAAGGTCCCACCCTGGTTTTATACCCCCTTCTTGCCCTTATGACGGATCAGAAGAGGAGAATGGATGAAGGAAATCTGTCCAGTGTAATATTCAGGGGAGGACAAAGTCAGGAAGAAAGGGAAGAAAACTTTAGAAAAATCAGGGAAGGTGCAAAAATAATCCTTGCAAACCCAGAAGTTTTACAGGACAAAAGGCTTTTAGAAAGACTTAAAGAAGTAAATATTGCCCACATAGCCATTGATGAAGCTCACTGTGTAAGTGAATGGGGGGACAGTTTCAGGCCTGCCTACCTTACCCTGGGCAGCATAATTAAGGAATTAAACACCAGGACAGTTACGGCCTTTACGGCAACCGCTTCTCCCCAGGTTCTTGAAAGAGTATCTCAGATTCTCTTTGATGGAAATGCCCACATAGTCAGAAGCTGCTCCGACAGACCAAACATCCACTATTTTGTAGTAAATGCCTGGAATAAAAAAAGGGAAGCCTTCCGTCTGGCCCTTACAGAAGAAAAACCACTTATAGTTTTCTGCGGGACAAGAAATAAGGCAGAAGATATGGCAAGGGAACTGGCAGCCTTTTACGGTTATGACAAGGTAAAATTCTATCATGCCGGAATGGAAAAAGAAGAAAAAGATTATGTAGAAAAATGGTTTTACCCTTCCAAAGACGGAATCCTTTGCTGTACCTGTGCCTTTGGAATGGGAGTGGATAAAAAGGACATACATACTGTAATTCATCTGGAAGCCAGCCCTACTGCGGAAAGTTACATTCAGGAAGCAGGCCGTGGAGGAAGAAACGGCAGCATAGCTAAAGCCATTCTTTTATGGAGCTACAATGACAGCATTAAATATGAAAAATTCAAAAAAGGAAGCAGGGAAAGGATTTTAAAGGATTTTGCAGAAAGTAAAAGCTGCAGAAGACAGGTATTACTGGATGCCCTGGGTGGAGAAGAAGCCTACTGTGACGGTTGTGATGTATGCCTTAGGGGAGGTCCTGCCCCTGCTGCAGAAGATGCCCTCTTTACTTTTAAATACATAAAAAAGCACAATTTTCTATACAGCAGGGATGGACTTCTTAACAGTCTTACAAGGGAATTTAATAAGAAAGATTCTCCTTTACTAAATGTCAGCCCCTGGCACTCTGATGACGTAAATGAAATCATAAAACAGCTTGAATCAGGAGGCTGGATTAAAAAAGGAAAATTCTTTCTTAAAAACAGGACAGGTTCCTTTACTAAGCTTCTTCCTTATTAACCTGAGCAATTCCCCTCATTTCTGCAAGGTTATGATAGCCGTGAGACTTCATAAATGCTTTCATTCCCTCTGTAATGTCATGAGCAACATCAGGATTTGTAAACTTGGCAGCTCCAATTCCTACAGCTGTAGCACCAGCCATAATAAATTCAACAGCATCCTTCCAGTTGGAAATACCACCAATACCTATAATAGGGATTCGCTTTTCCGGCGGAAGCTTATTCATCATGGCAACAACATCATAAACCATACGAAGGGAAAGAGGCTTTAAGGCAGGACCACTCCAGCCTGCATGAACCTTTTCAAAGAAAGGCTTACCTTCATCAATATTTATGGCAACTCCATGAACCATGTTAATAAGACTCAGACCATCTGCTCCTGCATTAATACAGTACTCTGCTACTTCACA
The DNA here is from genome assembly GCF_024696245.1 of Treponema sp. GTDB lineage: Bacteria > Spirochaetota > Spirochaetia > Treponematales > Treponemataceae > Treponema_D. The sequence continues at coordinate 502 of NZ_JAILGZ010000063.1, read as the reverse complement.
AATATTTGGAGCATTAGGAGAAAGCTTTACAAAAAGAGGTTTGTGAATCTCTTCCTTTACAAGTTTTACAGCCCAGTATGCAAGTTCAGGATCCATACCAAAAGGTGTACCGCTTATATTAGGACAGCTGATGTTAAGTTCAATAATCTTTGCAGGAGTTTTATCCAGCATTTTTGCGCCGTTAATATATTCAGTAATATCTTTACCAGCCAGGTTTACTATTACCTCAGGACCAAGTTCCATCATAGGAGAAAGAAGGTTTTCTACAAAGTAAGGCACACCAGGATTCTGAAGACCAATGGAATTCATATTTCCGCCCACAACTTCAAGACAGCGTTCTCCACCGTTTCCAACCCTCGGTTCATAGGTGATTCCCTTGGAAGTAATGGCACCCCAGTAATTTACATCAGACACACCACGATAATTCTGACCATAAGCAAAAGTTCCGGCGGTAGCTATAGTAGGATTTTTAAGTTCAACACCGGCAAGAGTTACGCTTAAA
>NZ_JAILGZ010000002.1 GCF_024696245.1 Treponema sp. | reverse complement strand
GTTAAGGCAACCTAACAAAGCTTCAAAGCCGACAAACCGGACAAGCCCGGACACTGTTCCTTTCCTGTTTTTTACATATTGACTTTTGGCTCACCATATCAATTGCTTAAACCGCAAAGCGGCTTGACCGGTTTGTCGGCTTTGAAGCTTTGTTAGGTTGCCTTAACCCAATACCATTTGAGTTTTTGGAACAAACTCCACTTTTAAATTCATTCCAAGACCATCTGCGAGACGCTTAAGTAATTTAATTGTTGGATTTCCTGAACCATTTTCTATTTTACTTATATCTGACTGTGCAATTCCTGTGGTTTCTGCAAGTTGTTTCTGCGTTACATTACATGCTTTTCTTGCATCAATCAAAGAGGAAATTATTTCATATTCTGGGGCAAGAGCCTCGTATTCTTTTTTGAAAGATTCATCTTTCATCTGTTCGTTTAATGCTTCTGTTAATGTCATTTCTTTTCCTCCTTTTGCGGATGTCTAGCTAGATATTCTTTTCTGTAATTCTTTGCACGGATAATTTCTTCTGCAAGAAAAAAATAGAAAACATACAAAGACTAATACAAAAGAACGTTTCATAAAATCCTCCTAAGATTTTATTTCCAATTTGGAGAAAAATCTGTCGGAAGATTTACCTTATTAACAATAAGTGGCGCAGTGCGCCATCAACCTAACAACTGGTTGTACCGCAGCGGGCTCGACCCGCTGTTGGCTACGAACCTTTGTTAGGCGATATCATTTTTTAACGAATTATTCTTTACTTTAGTTCAAAGTTCCACACCATTCATCTAACATGGAAGTTAATGCAGTTGAAAAATCCTCTGTAGTTATATATGTTAATGGTGTTTCTGTAGGATAAGAAAAATCATTGATAGCATTTTTCATTTGGTCGAGAATGGAAGAAGAAACCTTGCATTCTAAGGTTCCTAGATTGTTTTCAGTAATCATATAAATATCCTGATTATAATATGACTCATGATATTTATTGATGTTATATTTTATTGGAGAGGACTCTGTTTCTTTTAGTTCTGCTGAATCTCCTTCACTATCAACAATTACCCAGTTATCAATGCCTTCTATCCAGTTTACATTATAGCTCCATGTTTCTTCCGTACTACCTGAGATTGAATATTTTTGCATTATGACGCTGCCAGTTTCCTTTTCGCAGATAAATGTTGTTTGACCTCTTCCATCACTTTCTTTTAGGTTTTCATCATAAAAAGTTACAGAATATCCGTTATTGCTTACATAAAAAGATCCTTTTTTATCCTTACTTTTACTTGTACCTTCAAAATTTTCATTGTTATACTTGTATCCTTTTATTCCGTTTGTGGTAATGCTTATGTCATCCCAAGTTTTCAAAGAGCCGTCCATAAAAGTTTTTAACTCTGTTTTTTTCTTTTCACTTGCCGTGCAAGTAAATTTTGTATAGGCTTTTTCATCTCCTCCAACCATTAAAAGCTCAGTATCAAGAGTTCCTTTGGAATTTTTAGTGCATTTTAAAACTGAATCAAATTGTAAATTACCTGCTTGAGGATGATCGACGATAACTCGTGAATAAATATATGCAGTATCAGAGTCGTCCTCATGCTTCACTTCAAAGTGTGAAAGGCTAATGCTAATTGCAGGTTCTTTTTCAACAACATAACTGCCAACAACAGGATTTTCATTTCCAGGTTCAAATTTTGTATTAAACTTTAAGTCGCCGATTGCTTGTGCAATTTCTGCCTTTGTCATTTTCAAAATACACTGTGTTGTGCTTAGTTCTCCTGAAAGTCTAGAAGCAGCGCTATCTGGATTTTTTTGGTTGTAAATTTCTGATACAACTGTTCTGGCACTTCGAGTTGAATTTGTAAAAGTTAGTTCTGTATCAAGATTTTCAATTACAGTTTTTGGCGAAGCAAATAAATCATCACTGTTATTGCTGTTAGAATTATTATCAGAATCAGGTGATGAACATCCAATGATTGTGCAAATTCCCAATAAACTTAAACTGAAAAACAAAAAATTAGATTTTCTTTTCATAATGAAATCCTCCTAACTCTATGCTTTTTTAATGATAAAAATGTTGGGGATTTTTTCTTGTAACACAAGTGGGCCAGTGGCCCATCCGCCTAACAAATATTCTCCCTATTCACCGTACCCCTTTCCCACTGCAAAAAGTGTCAGTGTAAGCTGGACTGTTAATAAGTTAAATATAATTATAACATTGATTTATACCATTAGCCATTTGTTTTACACGGGTCCATATAAACTCACAGGCGGTCAAAAGGGCTCACTACTCCACCTGCCCCGCGGTTCAATACATGTGTATAAATCATTGTCGTACTCACATCACTGTGGCCCAGCAGCTCTTGAATGGTAGGGATATCATAGCCGTTTTCAAGCAGATGTGTGGCAAAGGAATGAGGAAAGGTGTGACAGCTGGCATTTTTGAATTAGTTTTTAAAACTTCTTCACGGCTAAAAACAACTGGAATACGAACATTTTTCTTTGCATGAATTACAGAACTAAGGTTTTCTACGGGTCAGGCTTTCCGTACTTGCGCTTTAGCTCCATCCTCCTCGGCAAGCCTGTGGTGGACTGCTTCGCAGGTACTACAATCCCTTGCGCTGCTGTTTAGGTTAAAGTAAATACTGTTCCAGCAGATTAAAAAGATATCCGGCAATGATGATTCCACCGGTACAGATTGAAATAAATACTGCCAGCAATTTTACTTTAATTGCTTTCTTAAGCATAATCATGGAAGGTAAACTTAACGTTATTACAGCCATCATAAAGGACAGTACAACTCCAAGTCCTGCTCCTTTTTTTAAAAGCGCTTCTACAATTGGTATGCATCCAAAAATATCTGCATACATAGGTATTCCTGCAATTGCAGCCATAATTACACCAAATGGATTTCCGCTGCCAAGAAAACTGGCAATGGCATTCTCTGGTATCCAGTTATGAATAAATGCTCCCACAACTACACCAATTATAATATATGGAATTACCTTTTTATAAGTTTCCCATACTTTATTTCCTGCAAATTTTAAGCGCTCCTTTAATGAAGGTTTTTCCAATTCAATATCTGCAGCTTTTACATTTCTGATAAAATCTTCCACCTGATTTTCAAGATGAAGCTTTTCAATTAAAGTTCCCCCTGCAACTGCAATTGCAAGTCCCAGTATCACATAAACCACAGCAATCTTTACTCCAAATGTACTTGCAAGAAGTATAAGGGAGCCTAAATCTACCATAGGTGAAGAAATTAAAAAAGAAAAAGTCACCCCCAGTGGCAGACCGGCTGCAGTAAAACCCATAAACAATGGAATGGATGAACATGAGCAAAAAGGTGTTACAGTTCCAAGAAGTGCTGCAATAAAGTTTGCTCCTATTCCATGAAATCTTCCGAGAATCTTTTTACTTCTTTCCGGAGGAAAAAAACTTTGAATATAACTTATTATAAATATCAGGCCACAGAGAAAGAAAGATATCTTAATCACATCATAAATAGTAAAATGTATTGCAGCTCCAAATTTTCCTGATACATCAAGGCCTGCCAAAGTCAGTGTTTTTCCAATCAGATCTTTAAGCCATTTCATACCCAGCAGCTGGTTTTGAATAAAACTCCAGAACATATATTCTCCTTTTTATAAATAGACAGTTATCGATGTATATATTCTTAATAAAACCGTCTTTTTTTAGCCGTCTTAAATTTAACTATAAGATTTTTTCTATTTCTTTACTTTTTAAGATTTTTCCAGCAGAGACCACTTTTTCATCGATAACAAGTGCAGGAGTAGACATAATGCCATAGCTTCCTATTACTGCAAAATCAGTAACATATTCAATCTGGGCATCAATACCTTTACTGGCAACAGCTTCTTTTACATTAGCAAGCAAAGTTTCGCATTTACAGCATCCGCCACCTAAAACTTTAATGTTAATCATAACCTTATTCTCCTTTCTTACAGCAACACTTTCCTGCAGTATTTTTTACTTTTTTCTTTGCAGAAGATAAAGAAGAGAGATATTCCTTATATTCAGAAAATTTCTGACAGTTAATTGAATAATGCTGCCATTTTCCTTCTTTATAAGAATTCACCAGGCCACAATCCCCTAACACTTTCATATGATGGGAAAGTGTGGGCTGAGTAACCTGCAATTCTTCTAACAGTTCACAAGCACACTTCTGACCCTGAGTAAGCATTTCAAGAATCCTTAATCTATTTACATCTGATAAGCATTTGCATATATCAGCAACTTCTTCAAGTTTCACAAAGAACCTCTTTACATAGATATATATCTATATGTGATATTATATAATACATAGATAAGTGTCAATATGTATATTTTATAATATCTGACTCATTCACAAATAAAAAAAGCCGGTCCCCATTAAAAGAAACCGGCTTAATTGTTTTCAAAACTTTATAACAATACTAATTATGAACTGAAGGTGTAAGTGCTGCTAAATGGCATTAATCCATACTTGAATTCAATCTTAAGACTGAGAACGCCGTCTGTTACTGTACCCTCAAGGCTGCTGATTGTTACAGTCTTTCCTTCAGATTCAACATAAACTGATGTATCACCACCACTAAGAGTATAAACTCCATCTGCATATGTTACAGTTACATTAGGAATATCAAAAGTAGGAATTGTTTTCATACCGGTCAATTCTGGAATTGTAATTGAAACAACTTCATCTGCTGTTTTTGTAATAGTCTGAGAATCAACTGAATCTGATGTTACTCCGAATACAATACAGCTTCCACTTCCTGAGTAAGTTCCAGCAACATAATCTGCAAGGGTAAGAACTGTTTCTGTTGTTGTTTCTTCTGATGGAGTTTCGTCTGTTGTTTTTTCAGATTCTTCTTCTTCCTCTTCTTCAGGTACTTCTGTTGAATCAGATGAATATGTAAGTTCAGCAGGGTCTGCCATAGAAGCCATTGCTGTTACAGAGAAGTAAACTTTTCCATCTGTTGTAAATGTAACAGTTGTAGCAGCTGAATCAAGGGTTGCTCCATCTTCTGAGTGACTGC
>NZ_JAILGZ010000136.1 GCF_024696245.1 Treponema sp. | reverse complement strand
TCCTATTGATATAGGTTCTTATCTTGATGATCTGGATTTTGACAGTGTTTTTTCAAGTGCAGATTTTGGATTTAATTTTGATCAGACAATTTCTGTACCTAGTGTAAGTGGATCTTCTACAAGTCAGATCGGTCTGGACTTTATGGAAGAGTTCCAGAGCACAATTGATAGTAATCTTTCTGCCAACGGTTTTACAATTGATACTTGTTATGAACCTGGTATTCAGACTGAACTTGAAACAAATCATGGTTCTATAGAAATTACTTCTGAAGCAGAAAAAATTTATTATCAGAGTGGTTCTGCCGTAGAAATTATTTTTACAAAAACAGATTCCACTGACTGTTCTGAAGATTTTGTTTTTAACGGAAAGGGTTTTATTTCTTCTGATGGAACAAATGAAGATTTAGGAAGCAGCGACTGGGTCAGCGTAAAAGACGGCGGAACAATTTCCATTCCTCTTGATACTGAAGATGGTTTACCTTCTACTTTCTATATTTGTCTTAAGGGAAGTTCTACTGGTGGTGAAGCTTTAGTTGCTCACAGTTATGAAGTTTCTATTGGACTGTCATCTGCTTCTGCTTTAAGCAAGGTTGAGAATGTTCAGAAAACTTCTTCTGAACTTGGAATTGATCCTGTTGAATTCAGTATGGAAGTTGATACTTCAGAAATGGAAGGGCTCTTTAATTCTGCGACAATAAGTGACGGCCAGATTGAACTTTATACAAGTACAGTTACCGGCTGGAGCGGTGTTGATACAGAAATTGAATTTACATTTGCAGGTAATACAATTTCTGGTACTGATATTACTGATGGTGCAAATGCAGCAACAACATTGTTTGATAAAGTTGCAGATATTTCCGGAACAACAATTACACCTTCTGCTACTGCAATTGAAATTGGCGGAACAGTTACTGTAGAAGTTTATGGGGCAACAATTGATTTTACGACAAATGTTTCTTCTCTTGAAATTAACTATGCCTACAAGATTTCTGAACTGTCAGACGTTGAAATTGATTTGACAAGTGACAAGTACAGCAGCATTCAGACAAGCTATTCATTAAGTACAGACGGAAGTGGAAACTCCATTGAGCTTACGGATCAGCTTACTCAGTATGTAAAGACAATTTCTTTTGGAACACAGTCAGGAAGTGCTTATTACAAACATGATTCTTCTGGAAGTCTTGATCCAAGTACAGAAGCAGAAGGACTTGGCTTTAAGTTTACTCTGGTAAATACTCTTGATACTGATGACCTTACGATAAATGTTGTTTCCAATGTGATGAATTACAACTTAAGTAAGTCACTTTCAAAGACTTCTGAAAGCGGAGAAAGTCAGACCTGGGTTCAGTATCCTACTGTTGATTTTACAACTCTTGATTCAACTCAGACAAATTATGTTGACTTCTCATTTGAGTTTGCCAGCACAACAATTACTCTTAATACTCTTACTCTTGGTCAGGATTATAAGCTTGCCCTTACATTTGAAGAGATGCTTTATGACTGGGATTCTGTTACATTGAATACAAGTGGTACGGCAATTGATGGAGAAAACAGTCTTGATAGTTTTGATCTTTCATCTTTACTTGAAGGACTTTCTCTTGATAGTGATTCAATTAAGAATATTAATATTGCAGCTTTGCCGGTATTCTTCTATGCACAGAAACCAACATCTTCCAATTCAAGTCTGACAGATATTCTTAATGCACTTTCAATTTCCGGAAACATCAGCATTGATTATACAACAACAGATTCTTCAGGAAACGCAAGCTCAGATTCAATTTATGTTTTAGGTTCATCTACAGAAGATGCAAACCTTAGCTTTATGTCTGATACTGTTCCGTGGCCGGATGACGTTTCTACAGTTATTGCCAGTGACCAAACAGCAGCACTGATTGCAGAAGAAGGAACCACTTACGACTCTGATGTAATTCCTTATATTACAGAAGGAAACACAGGCAAGTATAGTTTTACAACAGATCTTGCAGACGTAATAAATGCTTATCCTGAATCAATGACATTTAAATATTCACTGGGACTGGGAGCGACAGGTTCTGACACTGTAATTTATTCTGCAATGCTTTCTGATGTATCTTCCGGTTCAAGTGAGAGTACAACAAGCGATACAAGTATTAAGATTGATATGGCAATTGTACTTTCTTTTAATCTTGAATTAACAGGTGACATTGAAGTTGATATTATGTCCTTCTATTCTGATGACTGGGAAACTTCTGATGAAGACTTGTTAAATAGAGATGATGCCTCTACTTACGAAAAATATGCAGAGTATTGTGATGCCATAGATAGTTTTGCAATGTATTACACAATAGAAAACGGAATCTTTGACGGACTTGAACTGGCGGCAAATATTTCTGACGATACAACCGGTATTGATAAAGAAATAACTCTTGTTGAAGATACAACAAATGTGCTGTCTTTTACATCTGCAGAAATAGAAAAGATTCTTACTATGTATCCTTTCCATCCGTCTGCAAGTATGAGTCTTGTAGGTGGAACAGAAAGTTCACCAAAGAGTCTTACTATGTCACGTTCACAGATTGATTCTGAAGATGGTGCATATCTTGGCGCATCGGTTCAGCTTAAACTTGATTTGAGTAACCGTGCATACATTAATATTTGGGGGGACTAATTATGAAGAAAATATTTTCAATAATTTTGTTCAGCATAGTTTCCTCACTGGCAGCATTTGCTGAATTAAGACCAAGCCCCCGCTATCTTGATATTGGTACTGATCTTGATTTTAGTTTTTCTCAGAATACAGTTGGTCTTACTGAAATCATGGTAAAAAATCTTGAAGTGGATCTTACAGAAATGGCAGATGCCATGAGTGATGACGGTCTGGTTTTTGCCTTTGGAACAAATGCTAATATGTATGTAGATCTTAACCTTGGTGAAAATAAAGGTTTTGGTTTTTACCTTGGCTTTGATGGGGCAGGAAGATTCAGTACAGGTAAAGGGCTTTTTGAATTTCTTGGTTATGGAAATTCAGACGGCAGCATTGATACAAGCATGAGTGTTCAAAGTGAAATGTTCATAGACACTGGTGCAAAAATTAAAATGAAGACAGGAAAGTTTGGATGGACATTTAAGCCTTCTTATTACATTCCTGTTTATTACATGCCATACACCACAATGGATATGGAAGTTTCTACAAGTGAAGCCGGTTATACTTTAAAAGCTTATGGAAGTACAGACTTTGCTGTTTATTCAAACTTTGATTTGCGTAATGTCTTCGATGAAGATTTTAGCTATCTTGGTACTTCAGAGTTTATGTCTTCTTTAGGTGATGACATTACAACTATTTTGTCCAGTGGTGGTATTAGTTTTGGTGCAGAATGTGAGTATCAGCTTTTTAACACTTTATGTGTTGCAGCTTATACAGATATTCCGATTATTCCTGGCCGCTTAAGGTATAAGACTTCCGGTCATGCAACTCTTGAAGCAACTTTAGGTACTGTTCTTGATAGTGCAAGTTCAGATGAAGAACTTGAGAAGTCATGGTCAAAGGATGTTTCTCTTAATGATACAGAGGAATCTTCCTATAGTGTACGTAAGCCTCTCAGGTTTGGTACAGAAGCTGCATGGAGACCATTTGGTTCCTGGTGTACTTTCAGGCCTCTCTTAGGTGTAGCTTTCCGTAATCCATGGGGAGATGATTTTTCAAAAGAAGAAAGCATTTTCATGGAATATGAGTTACGTGCTGAGATGACAATTTTGTATTTCCTGAAATGTAATTTTGCAACTCTTTACCGTAATGAAGTATATGCCCAGCAGTTTGGTTTTGGACTGAACTTCCGTGTCTTTGAAATGAATGTAGATTTTGCAACCTGTGGTGCAGACTTTTCAAAGACCTGGTCTTTGTCCGGACTTGAAGCTCATGTTGGCTTAAGGTGTGGATTCTAAGTTTAGTATTAAAGTAATTACAATAGTTATTAAGATTTAAGTGCACTACTAAAATGGACAAATAATGTTCACTTTTAGTGGTGCATTTTTTTTACAGGTATAATTACAGACATAATTACAGGCATAGTATTGAGGAATTTTTAAAAATCATTCTATTAATAGAAGCGTACTTTTCATGTTTTATGTTTTTGATATATAATATGGGGTCATAATAATCTGTGTAAGGAAAATAAAATGAACAAGATTCTCGAAAAGAAGCAGCTTTCAGAAAATGTTTTTTACATTAAATTTGAAGCTCCTGACATTGCAAAAAATCGTAAAGCGGGTCAGTTTTTAATTGTAATGGTTGATCAGGATTTAACGGAACGTATTCCGCTTACAATTGCTGATGCAAATGCTGAAGAAGGTTGGGTTGCAATTGCTTTCCAGCCAGTTGGTGCTTCAACTTACAAACTTTCTAAGTTAAATGCAGGGGATTACCTTGGTGGCGTTCTTGGTCCACTTGGAACTCCATCTGAAATCAAAAAATATGATCGTCCTGTAGTATGTGTTGGTGGTGGTTTTGGTACAGCACCTCTCTATCCAATCGTTCAGGCTCTTAAAGAAGCAGGAAACAAAGTAATTCTTATCGAAGGTGCACGCACAAAGGATCTTCTGATTTTCGTTGACGAAATGAAGGCCGTTTGTGATGAAGTAATCATCTGTACTGATGATGGTTCAGCCGGAGAAAAATGTGTTACAACTGTTCCTCTTGAACGTCTTTGCCAGAGTGATGTTCCACCTGCAGAAGTTATTGCTATTGGACCTCCAATCATGATGAAATTCTGTGCTCTTACAACAAAGAAGTACAATGTTAAGACAACTGTTTCCCTCAATACAATTATGATTGACGGAACAGGTATGTGTGGTGGTTGCCGTGTCAGCGTTGGCGGAAAAACAAAGTTCGTTTGTGTAGACGGACCTGATTTTGATGCACACGAAGTTGACTGGGACAACATGATGATGCGTATGAAGAGCTTTAAGCCACAGGAAACTGAAGCTTTCCACAAATGCAAGTCAGGAATTTTTAACTAAGTTAATCTTAACATTTATTTATGAGCTTCCGGATATATTTCGGAAAGACGGAGAGTAAAATGTCAGAATACATTTCATCAGAAGAGCTCGCTAAAACTGGCGAAGCTGAATATAAAAAAATCCAGGAACTTGAATCAAAGGCTCCTCTTACAAATAAAGACCGCATGGCTATTCCTCAGCAGGAAATGCCTGTTGGTGAACCAAAAGTACGTGCACGTCAGATGTCAGAAGTTGCACTTGGCTACACAAAGGAACAGGCAATTGTAGAAGCTAACCGCTGTCTTCAGTGCAAAAACATGCCTTGTGTAAACGGATGTCCTGTTAACGTACGTATTCCAGAATTTATTGCACAGGTTGCTAAGGGTGAATTTAAAAAGGCTGTTGATATTATTAAGACAACTAACCTTCTTCCTGCAATTTGTGGTCGTGTTTGTCCTCAGGAAAAACAGTGCCAGGCTCAGTGTACTGTAGGTAAAGTTTACAAGAGTGCAGAAAAGGCTGTATGTATTGGTCGTCTTGAACGTTTTGTTGCTGATTACGAACGTGAAAACAATCTTACAACTAATCCTGAAATCGCTCCTTCAACAGGAAAGAAAGTTGCAATTATCGGTTCAGGACCAGCAGGTCTTACAGTTGCAGCAGACTGTCGTAAGGCAGGACATGACGTTACAGTATTTGAAGCTTTCCATAAAGCAGGTGGTGTAACAGTTTACGGTATTCCAGAATTCCGTCTTCCAAAATCAATTGTTCAGAATGAAGTTGCTAACCTTGAAAAGATGGGTGTTAAGTTTGAATACAACTATCTTGTTGGCCGTACATCTACAATTCAGCAGTTCCTTACAGAAAAGGGATTTGATGCAGCATTTGTAGGAACAGGTGCAGGTCTTCCAAAGTTCTTTGGTATTCCTGGTGAAAACTACATTGGTGTATTCTCTGCAAATGAATATCTTACACGTGCAAACCTTATGAAGGCTTACAAGAAGGGAGAAGCAGATACTCCTTACTATGAAGCAAAGACTGTTGTAGTTTGTGGTGGTGGTAACGTTGCAATGGATGCTGCACGTATGGCACTTCGTCTTGGTGCAGAAAAAGTTTATATTGTTTACCGTCGTACCCGTGCAGAAATGCCTGCCCGCCGTGAAGAAATTGCACATGCAGAAGAAGAAGGCGTAGAATTTAAGTTCCTTGAAAACCCGGTAGAAGTTCTTGGAAACGAAGAAGGACGTGTTACTGGTATTAAGGCTCTTTCTTATGAACTTGGTGAACCAGATGCTTCTGGCCGCCGTCGTCCTGTAGAAATTAAGGGTAGTGAACATGAAATTGCCTGTGATGCAGTAATTGTTGCTCTTGGTAATAACTCTAACCCTCTTATTCCTGCTACAACACCGGAAATCAAAGTTGATGATCACGGTCATATTACTGTTGATGAAAAACAGGAAACAAGCATGGCTAAAGTTTGGGCAGGTGGAGACATCGTTCTTGGTGCTGCAACTGTTATTCTTGCTATGGGTGAAGGCCGTAAGGCTGCTGCAAGTATTAATGAGTATCTTGCAAAATAAGTAAAAGTATTTTCCTTATTACATAAAAAAATCCTGCATTCTAAAACTGAATGAAGTCTGCTTCTAAATCAGTTAAAGGGTGCAGGATTTTTTTTGCGGTTTAAGTGCGTCGCCGCTTTAGTTTTATTGAATTTATTCTGTGATTACATCAATATTTGGATATTCAGAAAAATCAATTACAGCTGCAGGGTCAATTGCAACAGTTGCAGGTTTTACAATATGAACTCTTGCCTTTGGGTGAGCTTTTGCTGTCATTTTAGCACATTCAGAAACACAGTAATCGTAGCAGAGACCTGTTACGTAAACATCACATTCTTCATCTTTAGGTGCTTTTTTGTAAGAAAGAAGGTCTACGCCGTATTCTTCTACGGCTTTGTTTTCTCCCTTCATGATTTTAACAGTGTTTTTCTGATTATAAAGTGAAGTCAGTTTCCAGAAGATTTCTGAACCGGCAGTATTTTTTACACAGTGAGCTGGCCAGATTCCACCTTCTTCTTTAAAAGAGCAGTGATTTGCTGGATGATTGTCTCTTGTAAAGATGTAGGTATCAAACTTTTTTGACTCCATGAATTTTTCAAGATTTTCATATGCCTTTGACCAGTTGTCGTAACCAACAGCAAGACTTCCGTCAATAAAATCATTCTGTACATCAACAAATGCGAGAATATTTTTTTCTGCAAAAGCAGTTCCTGAAATTGCAAGGGCTGTAAGCATGCCCAATACGATTTGTTTCATAAAGACTCCTTGGTGAGATTTTTCACTGCGAATCTTTCTTGATAATCCGTGTTTAGTGCTGCACTAGACACAGTAACCGGATTGGCATTCTGACTCGATGATTATTAATTGTTTATAAGTTATCAACGAAATTAATTTTATGCAATCTGCTAACGGAATTTTTATTTAAAATATGAATTGCCTGCATTATAATTTTAAATGAGGAATACTTTTGGGAAGGTAATATGGAAAGAAGGATTTTATTTATTACAGATGAACCGAATTTTCTCGTAAAAGCTATGATTAAGTCGCTGGAAGATGCAAATTTTAAGGTGCAGGTTGCTGATCCTGATATGGTTGGTATTGCGCATATAGAAAATCTGCCTGAAATTTTTATGGTGTATCTTGATGGAAACCTGAATAAATTTAACGGCACCCTTGTTTATCTTAAAAAGCTTCTTACAGAAGATGGAAAGGAACGTATTCTTTACTTAATTGGAAATTCCATGGAACTGGAAGAGGCTTACCAGACACTTCCAAGAAATCTTGTTGCTTCTTCTTTTAAAAGGCCGGTAAATGTAAGGGAGATTCTTACAAAACTTAATATGCTGGTTGCTGATGATAAAGCATCTTCTACAGGAAAGAAAAAGATACTTGTTGTAGATGATGACAGTGTAACCCTTAGAACAATGAAGCTCTGGCTTTCTGTGGATTACGATGTTTACATTGTTAATTCCGGAATGAATGCCATAAAATTTTTAATGCAGACTCCTGTAGATTTAATTTTGCTTGATTATGAAATGCCGGTTGTTTCCGGTCTGCAGGTTTTTGAAATGCTTAAGTCTGATTTTAATACAAAAGATATACCGGTGATTTTTTTAACCGCTAAAGATGATAAAGAGACTGTAATGAAAGTTCTTGCAGCAAAACCAGAAAAATATCTTTTAAAATCAATGGAGCCTGATTTACTTGTTAAAGCAGTGAATGACTTTTTTAAAGGCAAATAAACAGCCGTAAGGAGTTGTTTATATGAAGACAGCAGAAAAAAATTATGCTGCAGATTTTCTTTTGCAGAATAAATATTTTAAAAGAACAATTCCTTTGACAACATTAATTTGTCTTGCCCTTTTATTACTTATAGAGCATGTTGGCAGGATGAATTTTTATCATCAGGGCTGGGTTGTTTACAGAATTACCTGTTACATTCAGGTTGTACCCGTAATCATACTGACTTCTTTATCCGGTTATGCAATGGGGGCAATGGTTGTCCTGATATTTTTTGTAATTGAAGCTCTGGCAATGCCGGGTATACCTTATCATGCTTTTGTTTTACTTCTTGCTTCTTTAATTTCTAATGTGCCTGTTGTTTACAGGTGGTATAAAAGTTTTTTAAAAACAGTGATTGCAATTTTTGTACTGGCAATTGTTACAGGATCAGGCTGGGCTCAGTTGTATGCAGTTCTTACAAATAAACCACTTAACTTTGCATATGAAATTATTTCATTGCATTTTTTTATTGCCCTGCCGCCTTCTTTATTTTTAGGAACCTTCTTCTATGTTTACTTTAATTTTCTGCCAAAAAAATTCCGGGAATATTTTTATACAGGTATTTATGAGTCTGATGATTATATTAAATTTACCCGTGTCATCAGGGAGAGAAAGGGAGAAGGTATCAGCTGGTTCATTTCCAGAATTATTTTTATAGAAGCTATTGTTTTGCTGCTGGCTGGTTTTTTAATTGCCACAGGACTTCTTGATGAAGTTGGACATTTTACCGACTGGGAAAAAGTTGTATTTTCCACACGACTTATAATTCTTATGATAATTATTGCAGCTCCGATTTTACTTTTTATTCAGTCCAGGGCAAGTTTAAGAATTTCCAAACCTTTAATTCTGATGTCCAAGGCAGTGGAAGATGCAAACAAATGTAAAATTTCTGAGCATAGCCTGATTCCAATCATAGATTTAAAGCAGGTAAAGATTCAATCAAAAGACGAAATTGGAATTTTATACGATGCTCTTGTGCAGGCTATAGAAAATACTCAGGGATATATTCGTAATATGGAAAAGGAAAAAATCCTGGAGACAAAACTTACAGTTGCTCAGGCGGCAAATAAAACCAAGTCCCATTTTTTATCCAGTATGTCCCATGAGATTCGTACACCTATAACTGCAATGCTGGGTTTTGATGAAATGATTATGAGGGAATCCAGTGAAGAAAAAATTAAAGAGTATGCAGCTGATATAAAAAATGCAGGGAGAACACTGCTTAGTCTTGTAAATGATATTCTTGATTTTTCTAAAATAGAAGCAGGCAAGCTTGAGATAATACCTGTAGAATACAGCTTCTGTTCCATGATTCAGGATTTACTGGGAATGGTTTCCAAAAGGGCAGAAGATAAAAAACTTATGCTTAATATTGAGATAGATAGGAATATTCCTCATTTATTGATTGGTGATGATGTAAGAATCAAGCAGTGTATTTTAAATATTTTAACAAATGCAATTAAATATACTCCTGCCGGCTCCGTTACTTTAAGCATTTCTTTTGAAAAGAAAAATAATGAATCCATAGCATTAACTGTTCATGTGATTGATACAGGAATTGGAATTAAAGAAGAAGATATTCCAAAACTCTTTGATTATTTTCAGAGGGTGGATGAAAAACGTAATAGAACTGTAGAAGGAACAGGTCTTGGTATTAGTATTGTACAAAGTCTTTTGACACAAATGAATTCAAGTTTGAATGTAATCAGTGATTATGGAAAGGGCAGTGACTTCTTTTTTGTTATAGAACAGAAAGTTGCTGACTGGACGGTTATAGGAAACTTTTGCGAAACTTATAAGACAGCAATTGAAAAAAGAAAGGTTTATAAAGAAAGTTTCCATGCACCAGAAGCAAGAGTGTTATTTACTGATGACACTGAATTAAATTTAAAAGTTATTGAAGGACTTCTTAAATCTACCAGGATAAAAATGGATTTTGCTCTGAGCGGAAAAGAAACTTTAGAGCTAGTTGAAAAAAATAAATACGATATTATTTTTCTTGATCACAGAATGCCGGAGATGGATGGTATAGAAACTCTTCAGGCACTAAAAGAAAAAAATAATAATTTGAATAAAGATGTTCCTGTAATTGCTTTAACTGCTAATGCAATTGCCGGTGCAAAAGAAAGTTATCTCGCTGCAGGATTTACGGATTATGTAACTAAGCCAGTAGAAGGAGAAAAACTGGAAGAAGTTCTATTAAAGTATCTGCCGGAAAATATTGTAACTCTTGTTCAGGATGAACAGGATGATGAAAAAGAAAAAACCATAAGTCAGGATATAAAAAATCTCCAGGGAATAAATCTGGAAGACGCTTTAAAATTTACCGGGTCAGAAGAAATTCTACGCCAGACATTAAAAGAGTTTTATAACACAATTGATTATAAGTCTGAAGAAATAAAATCTTCATTGGAAAGTAGAGATATAAAAAATTATACGGTATTGGTTCATGCATTAAAAAGTTCAGCAAGATTAATTGGTGCCGGTCAGCTGTCAGAAAAAGCAAGGGAGCTGGAAGAAGCAGGTGATAAAAATGATTTGGAAAAGATAAATTCACATACTCCGGATTTACTTGCTGCATATAAAAAATATAAGGAATACCTTTTACCTTTGTTTGCTGAAAATCATAATAAAGAAAAAATATCGCCGGAAGATTTTAAGGAAGCTGTAAAAAATCTTGAAGAATGTATTCAGGTGTATGATTCAGATACGGCAGATAATATTTTAAATATGCTTGATGAATATGAAGTACCGGAAGAATATGAAGAAGCTTTTAAAAAAATAAAGCGGGCAGTCTTTGATGCAGATTATGCCCGCTCTCTGGAATTGATTAACAATGCTGGGCTATCTGGGCGATCATCATAGCTGTATTTTCTACACCAACAAGGGAACTGTTTATCAGAAGATCATAATGGATACGGTTACCCCATGTTCTTTCTGTAAATGTGTTGTAATGATTGGCACGTCTTTTATCAATAAGCTTAACTTCTTTTTCTGCAGTTGCAGGATCAAGACCTTTCTGTTCAATAGCGCGCTTAACTTTATCTTCCATTGGAGCATAGATAAAAATGTTAAGAAGATTATCTGGATTAATTTCATCACAGTGACGGAGAATGTAATCGGAACAACGGCCTACAATAACACAAGGACCTTTTTTTGCAAGTTCAATAATAACTTTACGCTGGGCATTAAAAACCTGGTCGGCTAAAGGAACTGCAGGTGCCTGAGTACTCATGCCAAGACGGGAAGATGTTCCAGGGCTTGCGTAACTTGCACCAAGTAAAAGTGTATAAAGCCAGCCTGATGAAATATTTTGTTCAGTTTTTTGAATGAAGTCCGGAGAAAGGCCGGAATCTTTTGCAGACATATCAATGATTTCTTTGTCGTAAAAAGGTATGCCTAAAATCTCAGCTGTTTTTTGCCCGATAGTGTGTCCACCGGAACCATATTCGCGGCTTATAGTAATAATTTTATTCATAAAAACTCCTTTAAAGCCTTGGCGGCAGCCACGCGACAAGGAAGTCGCGGACAGCAGTTGCAGGCTTTAGATATATGTCGAATCAGACAAATAAATTTTAAAATAAAATTTTTTTCAATTAATTATAGCACATTTTTTTAATCAGATAAATTTTTTTCTTTTTTAAAAAAGTTTCAGAACCTGTAGGTGTATCCAAGGGAAACTTCAAACCATTCAAATGAAGCACCGCAGGTATCGTTACTGGAATTATATGTTCCGGTTTTACTGCCTACAGAATAAGCGGTTGAACCTTTTATTGTATCAATGCACATGAAGTTAGCTTTAACGAAGGCTGCATGATGGGCATTAAAATATTTTCCTACTGTGAGTCCTAGTTTATATCCGCTAAAAAATTCATGCATCGTATCATAGAAGTAATAATTAGTTGTGAGGTGAGAATCAAGAGACTGAACATAGATAAAAGGATTTACTGCACAAGAAAGCACAGTATAAAAATCCTGATGGAAATTTAAATTAAAAGAAAGACCCGCCCATGTTACATAAGAAATTCGTTCCAGCTGAATTACGTCTCCGGAAAAATCTGATGTATGAGAAAAGACAGGATCATTGTATGTATGCTTTGGAGAATCATTTTTGTTTTCATAACCATATTGTCCGCTGCCACCTTTTCCTGTAAAGCTAGAATAGGAATATTCAAATTCTGCAAATGGAGAAAGGGCAATAGAATTTATTTTTAATGCATTAAACGGTGCTGCAGAAAGATTATTAAATTCTATTGAATAAGAAAATTGTCCGCTGAAACCGTAATATAAATTTAAATGATTCGTGTGATTAGAATAATCGGTTTTTACACTATAGAGTTCTTCTGTCGGATCAAGAACATTAATGTTTTGCCAGTCAGAGTCATACATTTTTCCTGTATCAGACGGCAGTGCGATTTTTGCTCCTGCAGAAAGCATAAAGTTTTTATATTCCCCGGAAGCATTTAGATTAAAAAAATAAACCGGACTTTCTTCCCAGTCAAGCTGACTTAAAGTAACCATGTTTCCTGAAAGATTTTCTGTATAAACAAATTCCTTTTGTTCACCATAGCGGACTGTAAAAAAAGGAGAAAGCTCAAGGCTCCAGGGAGAAGTTTGAGCCTGGGAATTTTCCTGAGAAAAAAGCCTTGCAGCAGATAATAATACAGATATCAGAAAATACGATTTTTTCATTAATTACCTATATTTAAATTATATCACAAGATCTTGAGATTTACTAAAAAATCCTTATTGAGACTAATAATAATTAAAAGCTACTGTTTTAAGATAAAATTATTATTTATAATCAGGCCATGAGGAAGATTCGTATTCTTGATTTTGTCATTGTTGCAGCACTTATGGCAGCGGGAATATATTTAATTTTTAAAAACTCTTTAAAAAAAGGAAACACTGTTGTTGTTAAAGCCGGAGAAAATGAATACGAGTATTCAGCAAAGGCTGATGGAATTTATAAAGTGCATGGCCTTTTAGGAATTACCACTTTTGAAATTAAAGACAGGAAGGTTAGGATAATTGATTCACCCTGTCAAAACAAAAACTGTGTAAATCAGGGATGGCATTCACCTTTAGTTTGTCTGCCAAATGAAGTAATTATCACTATAGAAGATCAGGGAGAAGATTATGATGCAATTGCAGAGTAGAGAAAAAGTTGCATACCTTACTGCCCTTACACTTTTGTTTTCTTATGTAGAGATGATTCTTCCCCGGATTATTCCTTTTTTTAGACTTGGCCTTGGAAACATTGCCATACTTATGGCTTTAGGAATGCCCTTTTCTTCATTTATGCTTTTATCTTTGTTAAAGGCAACAGCTGCATCCTTAATGGGAGGAATTCTTTTTTCTCCATTTTATTTAGTGTCACTACTGCAAAGTTTTTTTAGCGCCCTTGTTATGTATGGAATATTTTTACTGAATAAAAAATGTAAAGATAAATTAATTTCTGTTTACGGAATTTCTGTAACTGGCTCTGCGGTAAGTGCCCTGGTTCAGATAATAAGCTGTGCATTTTATCTAGGAGAAGGAACTTATGTTCTTCTTGGACCAATGCTTATTTTTAACACCGCCAGCGGAATTATAACAGCTTATATCAGTACAAAAATCTCCGGGGAAATAAAATCAGACAGTCTTGAAAAAATTTTAAGGACCGAAAGCAGTAAAAGAGTAAATGACGAAAATAAGAATCATTCCTTTAGTCAGATACTTTATCTCTTTGTGTTACTTGTCTTTTCTGCTTCCTTATTTTTTATCGACAACATTTATATTTTAATTGCAGCCTTAGTTATAAGTTTTATTGCACAAAAAATTTCCGGCAGAAAAATTTTATTACTTCCTCATTTGTCATTATGGATTTTTATTTTCCTTTCTACATTAGTAATACCTGAAGGCAGGGTAGTATTCAGAATCTGGAATTTCGGAATAACTCAGGGAGCCTTAATCACTGCTCTTGAAAAATCACTTAGACTGTCAGCGGTAAGTGCATTAAGTCAGTGTGCAGTAAGTTTAAAACCTTCAGAAGAATCACTCCTGGGATTAATCCTTGCATATTACCGGACATTAAGTGAAAGCTTTAGAAATTCTTCCGGTAATATTTTTAGTAGGGTCAAAATCACCTTGTGCAAATAATTTAAAAAACAAGCTTCTTATTGAGAATAATTCCATTTTAGATTGACCTGTTATTTAATCTTAAGCTATTTTTAATCAGTGTTAGTCCGGGCTAACTAAATTAAAAACAGGAGATCTTATGAAAAGATTACTTCTCTCTTTACTTGCCCTTTCTATGGCAATGACTGGTTTTCTTACAAGCTGCTCTGATAGTGATGATAATAATTCAAATGACAGCAGTGTCTATGCACTTGTAAATATTCCTTTTGCAGATTTCTTCTCTGCAGAAACAAGTGATGGTGAATACGATGCCTATTCATCTGCAACTGTTAAAGCTGCAACTGGAGCAATGACTTATGGTGTTTATCATAGTCAGACAACTCCATCAGAAGCAACACTTAGTGGCATTACCTGCCCTGTAAAAATTTCAAAAGATGAATTTGAAGTTCTTAAAGCAATTGGTAGTGAAGTTACAGACTCTTCAGAAAGTGTTGATATTACAACAAGTGGAAGAGGCGGAACAAGCACTGTACGTTATTCTGGAAAACAGACATTGTTCCAGAATGATGATTACAGCTATTACGTTCTCGATTCAGAACCTTCTTATTATAAAGAAATTTCTTGTACAGAAAATGGTGTTGAAATCAGTGCAATCAAAGGAAATACAAAAACTCTTGATAAACTGTACGTAACAATTGATGCTGGAGAAGCTCATCATTATTTCTCACCTGCAATTACTATGTATGTTGCAGACAGTGACAATGCAAGTGTTACCGGTGCTGTAAAGAAACTTGTATTTGATAATGGTGACACAGCATATTCAGTTACAACTGGAGATGATTCAAGTGAAGTTCTTACAGAAACATCTTTAAATGCACTTAAGACAATAATTGCAACAGACACTGATGGAAAAACATACGGACTTACTCATCTTGAAAATATGTTCTGGAGAAAGAGTCAGATGGGATTCCAGGCTCCGGCAGATGAAGATGAAACAAAGAACCTTTATCCTCAGCATGAACTTGTTGGAAAAACAATTAAGGAACTTAAGTTTGTAACAGAAACAGAAGTATATGTTGTTTCTG
The DNA here is from genome assembly GCF_024696245.1 of Treponema sp. GTDB lineage: Bacteria > Spirochaetota > Spirochaetia > Treponematales > Treponemataceae > Treponema_D. Next base: position 3,342 of record NZ_JAILGZ010000136.1, on the reverse strand, counting down.
ATTTTGAAGTAGGTACTGTAGAAACCACTGATGGCGTAACAGTATTTACAGCTGCAGAAGATCCATCGTTTACAATTCCAAATCTTCAGGCAACTGAAAATAAAAGAAAATAAAAAATAATAAATTAAAAATATAAAAATAAAAAACTCCTGAAAGTGTAAAGAAAAAAATCACTTTCAGGAGTTCATTTTAAAATAGTTTATGGAATTTAAAAATTAATTTTCTTCTGCTAAAGGATCAACCTTAAAAATCTTTAAAAGCTGTTTACGCAACGCATCCATATCTTTCTGATAAGGTGCAGTAAAAGTCATAAGCTCACCAGTCTTTGGATGTGCAACTTCAAGCTTGTAAGCATGAAGGGCAAGACGACTAAGCAAAGGTCTTTCTTCTTCAACATCACCATTGTAACGGCGCTTAAAATCACTAAGACGAACAGGTTTTTGATTTCCGGAATACAATGGATCACAAACGATATCATAACCATTTGCATGAAGATGAACACGAATCTGATGTGTTCTACCTGTATGAGGCTTAGCTTCAATCCAGGAATATTCACTACAGGAACCAAGCAATTTAAAATCAGTCACAGAAGGCTTACCAAATTTTTTATTCACCACAGTACGATGCCTGTCATCACCATCAGGCTGAAGAGGAAGTGTAACATGCAAATCATCCCACATAGGACGACCATGAACAAGACAATGATATGTCTTCTGAACCTGGCGATTTTCAAAAGCCATAGAAAGTGCCTTATGTGATTCTGCATTACGAGCATAAATAACAAGACCACTGGTATCTTTATCAATACGATGAACCGCAAAAAGCGTACCGAATTCTTTTTCTGCCTCAACATCAAGACGAGGCGCATCAGCATCATAACGGTCAGCTGCAACCAGAAGCCCTGAACGCTTGTTAAGCACAACAATATCATCGTCCGAATAAACAGTTGTAAAATCTGCAATTTGTTTCATAAATAAAATTATAGTAGAAGATTATTTAAAATGAAATAGTCACAATTTATGATTTTACGGAGCAGCATAAAGAATGCACCCTGACAATAAAAAAAACAAAGAACTCCATTTTTATCTCAACCGGCTTTCCGTGGTTCCGCTGCCGCTACATTTTTCCGCTCCGCTCCAAAACACAAGTGCCACTACAATCCGGGCTGGTATGTAAATGGAGGACAACAAAAACATGCTTTGTGTTATAATTGCATCATGTCAAAAAAATCAGGAGGTATGAATACTCCATATCGCTCTGATGGAAAACCTCAGAGTTTAGCATGTCAGATTCCAGAGCTTAATAATTTTCAGGAGATTATGAATATTCTGCATGAGTTTGATATGCATGGAGGAGAGCCAAAAGAAACTGATAAATTTAAGGAATGGAAAGCTGGAGATAAAATAAAAATAATAATAAGAGATCCATTACCAATAGGAGAATAATCATGAAAAAGAATGTTTTATTTTTGTTATTTATAGTGAATTTATTTTTTTTGCAGGCTGAAACTTTTCAGAAAATAGATATGAAAGATTTTACGCTTGAAGGTAAATCATATGCTGTTGATCAGGAAAATACTATGGATCATAGCATCAGATTTAAAGATTATACTATGTTTTTCATTGATTATGAAAAAGGAAAAAAATCTGAAAACTATATCATTGGAAGTTACAAATATAGAGAAAGAAAGGATGGCGGCCTAACTTTTCTTGATTTAGAAAATGGAACAACTTATCTTTGCATAGCATCTGATGACGTTTTACTTCTCTATAAACAAAATAAAAAAGAACCTGAATATTTTGGGTATTATACAATTAGAGGTTATGAGGCTTTACGTCTTCCTAATAAATTATGTTTTGAGGCAAGTACATATTTAAAAGAAAAAAATAAAGAATATTCTGCAGAAAATATTGGAACATGGGATTTGGAAACTCCATGGGTAGAAAATGTAAAAGGAAACGGGATTGGTCAGAAAGTAACATTTGGAATCGACGATAGTGTTATTTACATAATGACAGGATACATATCCTATGAAAAACCATATCTCTATAAAGAAAATTCACGACCAAAAAAAATTAAGCTTACATTTCTTGATGTGAGTAAGGAACCGATGATAATAGAACTTGAAGATACGCCCGCCCCTCAAAAAATTACTTTAGGAGAAAGAATAGAAAGTAATGTAGAACTGGAAATTCTTGAAGTCTATGAAGGAACAAAATATCAGGATACATGTATCAATACAATATTTTTTAGAGTTTATTAACTATTCCCATCAACAGCAATTTGTACCACTATGCTGGGAACAATCCGGTTAAGTATGTGGACCCGGATGGGAATGAGCAGACCGATGCTCAAAAGAAACAGAGGAATTATATGAATAACATTAAATATATTATGTCAGGTATATCTTTTTTAATTGTCGGTTTTATATTTTTAAGATCCACAGTTTGTAAATCAAAAATAATTAATAGCAAAAGAAGAATAATGCTTAAAGCTTGTTCAGTTTTTTTAATTATTATTGGTCTCGGAATGATTATATGCGTTTTTGTTCTCAATGATTATAAATGGAACAAAATGAATGATGACTGGTATTATTGTTTAGATAAGCATGAACAAATAAATGTTGTAATGCTTGATGTGAATATGCTGAAAAATGAAGATTTCATTATGTATCAAAAAGACACTCTTGAAAAAAAAGGATATTGTATTGATGAAAGAAAAATTACAGAAAATGAAATATCTCGAATAAAAAAATATGCAAAATCTTTTTATTCAAAAAGTGATGCTTCATGTGATTTAATGATTTATACCGTATCTATTCATGAAAATAAAGTAAACCAGAAACAGTTTTTTGTAAAAAATAATTCCGGTAAAATTGAAGTACTGGATCTTTACATTTCAGCTGTTCTGCAAAACAAGAAATAAAGACTATAATTTTTTTTAATTTACAAAGCAACATCTTTCTTCTATTATAATCAGAAGATTTGAAACTAGTTCTTTGAAAATAGTCACACGGATATTAAAAAAAGAAAAATCGTTAGATTTTTCGAACCCGTGTGGCAAAAAATTGCGATTGAAGACAGAAATAGCGGGTGGCACAGACCAGTCCTGCCCCGTCCTGGAGTTGTGGCTGGACAGGGCATACAGCAACTATTATAGGAAAAGGAAGAAATTACTTGATAACTTTGGAATTTCACGAAGACGGAAAAGATCCAACTATAAATAAAATATTTTTGCCATACTCAATCCACTTATCCGCATGCAACGGCATGATGCAAAACAGACATATTAAAAATGCATAGAATGATTTTTTTAATTCCATGATGCGCCTCCTTCTAGTTT
>NZ_JAILGZ010000114.1 GCF_024696245.1 Treponema sp. | reverse complement strand
ACAATAGCAACCTGTCCTGTTAAATCAAAATAATTTTTCATCCATGCCTCCATAGCATAACATAATTTGACATTATATCTGATTTTGTCATATCCGTACACAAATAATTTTTAAATGATACTTTGTCTCAAGATAAAGATTTCCCCTGAGGGCATAAAAAAACCGGACTTAAATCCGGTTAGTTTTAATATTTTTTTGACCCCGGCGGGGTTCGAACTCGCCACCTTCTGCTTAGGAGGCAGACGCTCTATCCAAAATGAGCTACGGGATCATATAGAGGACTTTTGTTAAAGCCCCCTATTTATAAACTGTTTATTAGTCTTTTGCACGTTCTACGAATGAACCGTCACGTGTATCAATTACGATGCGGTCATCTGTGTTACAGAACAAAGGAACTTTTACTTCGATTCCTGTATCAAGTGTTGCAGGCTTCAAAGATTTTCCAGAAGTATCACCCTTAATACCAGGTTCACAATAAGTAATTGTGCGTGTTACTTTGATTGGTGGGTTAACACCTACAGCTTTTCCTTCATAGAAAGTGATTGATACTTCATAGTCATCATCTGGAGAAACATAACCGGCATTGTCACCAAGGTCTTCCTTAGTGATAGAAATGTCATCATATGTTTCCTGATCCATAAAGTGATAGTCTTCACCATCGATATATGAGAGCTTTACTTTCTTTTCATCAAGATCTACTTCATCAAATTTTTCTCCGGCGTCAAGACCAAGATCCTGAGTTCCGCCAGTAACAATATTCTTAACACGAAGCTTTACTGTGATACCTGCACGACCTGATTTCTGTCCGAGCATGCGCTGAACGATAAATGGTGAACCTTCAAACATGAAAGCCGAACCTACTCTGATTTCGTTTGTTGTAATCATAAAATACGTCCCCTAAAAAAATATGTAGTTATTATATAGAATTAAAAGTAATTTTTCAACACTTCAGCAAGAGCTAAAGTCAGATTTCCGTTAGAAAGAATCTTTTTACTGAATAAAGCAAAGGAAGTCTTTAAGCCCTGATAATTATTCAATAAAAAAAGCAGTTCCTTAAAGCAAAAATCTCTGTCTGTATAAATATCAAGGCCATTTTCTTCAACAATAGACCGGGATTCAGGACAAAGGCTTTCTTTAAAGTCATAGTTGTAGGCAAGGGAAAGCCTTGAGAATCTGTCAAATAAATCACTGTCCTCAAAATATGGCTTAAGGCGGTTTAAAAATGCATACAGCTTTACAAGATGAAACTGATCTTCCTGAGGATAAATATCCCATATAAATGGCAGTCCGCTTAAAGAGGCCCTGCTGAAGGAATCTTCTCCCCTTATAAAATTAAAATCCATAAGGCAAAGTAAGGCATCCCAGGATGTCTGACACAAATACGGAAGTTCTTCTACTATTATATTGCTGCAATCTTTAACTGCAGAAAGTATTGATTTATGACTTAAACCTGGAGCTGCAAAAATCCTGATATTTTTTCCGGCAGAGTGAGCAAAGTCCTGAAGGGCCCGGGCTACATAAGAAAAATCCCTTTGATAACTAAAAACCAGAACGTTAAAATCACTTCTTTCTTCAAGGGATTTTTTTGAAGCTTCTGATATAAAGTCCTGAACTTTTTTTAGGGCAGCATTTTTATCTTTAAGGCTTTCCATAAATTCATTATCAAGGACCAGACCTCCGGTTTTATCAGTAAAGCCAGGCATAAAATTAATCTTTTTTACACCGGCACTTCTTGTTCCGCTTTTTAAAAGATGAAAATCATCTGCCCATTCTTCTGCAGTAAGGTATTCAAGATTAACAATAAGCACCCCCTGCCTTTTTTCATTAAAGAGAAGATTGTCCAGCCATTCAGGTCTGCCGCACTGAAAACATTCAAGTATTACATCAGGAAAATTATCGTTAATAAAAGCTGCTGATTCCTTTTCATTATTCCAGTCAAGAATTGTCCATCCATTGTATTCCTGCAGGGCAAGATTTTTATCTATCTGGGGGCAAAGTCTTGAAAAAGATTCCAGGTTACTTACAACAAGGGTAAGCTGAAACTGCTCAGCATAAAGTTCTTTAAGGGAGCGGGACAATCTGTAAACAAAACCTATGTCACCGTAATTATCTACAACCTTACATAAAAGGGTAATTCTTTTCATAAAGATATTTTAAACGGAATAAAGGCAGACCTTCAATATTTTTAAAAAAATTTTATGACTTTTTGGTGTTTTTTGACCTGGCGATTCAAATATATATATGGAGGTTTTATGGATTCAAATATTTGTGTATACAGTTTTTCACCTTTCGGATATGAAGGTTCTCTTGTTACTGTAGAAGTTGACTTAAGGAGAGGAATACCTGCTGTAGACATTGTGGGACTGGCAGACGGAGCTGTTAAGGAATCAAGGGAGAGAATGAGAAGTGCCATAATTAATTCAGGTTATGACTTTCCTTGTGAAAGGGTTCTTATCAGTTTATCCCCATCTGACTTAAAAAAGGAAGGAGCCGGCTTTGACCTGCCCCTTGCCCTGGCTGTCCTTATAAAAAGCCGTCAGGGTGAATTTAATTTTCTTAATGAAAAAATCCTGATTATGGGAGAACTTGAACTTAACGGTAAGCTTCGTCCTGTAAGGGCAGTACATGCCGCTGCTGCGACAGCCTTTGCTGCAGGAATTGGTATGTGTATTGTTCCGGCAGAAAATGCAGAAGAAGCCAGGGAGGCCGGAAGTATGAAAGTCTTTGGTGCCTCTAATCTTACGGAAGCTTTTGAAGCATTAAGCTGCAGTAAAATGTTTACAGGAAAATCCAGGGATTACCTTAATGATAAAAAAGCCGGTATTCCCCAGGGAGCTGTAGAAAAGCACGGTATTTTATTTGCCCCTGTAGAAGAAGGCTATGAATACAGTGAAGTTAAAAACCAGAAAAAACTTGTAAGGGCCCTTCAGGTTGCTGCTGCAGGCGGACATAATCTTCTTGCCTATGGTTCACCTGGCTGCGGTAAAACCCTGTCACTGCAAAAGTTTCCCGCCCTGCTGCCCCTTCTTACGGCAGAAGAATCATCTTCCGTTACAAGGATTCATTCAATTGCAGGTCTTTTAGCAAAGGGAAGTTCAATTATCAGAAAACCTGTTTTCAGACAGCCCCACCAGACTGCAAGTATTGAGGGAATCTGTGGAGGAGGATGTCAGTGCAGGCCGGGAGAGATTTCCCTAGCCCACAACGGGGTTCTTTTTCTGGATGAAGCTGCTGAGTTCAGGTCTTCCGTACTGCAGATGCTCCGGGTTCCCTTAGAAAGCAGAAGCATTACCATAAGCCGTGCAGGACGGTCTACGATTTTTCCGGCAAGCTTTCAGCTCCTTATGTCTGCAAATCCCTGCCCCTGCGGAAACTATGGTTCCAAAGATAAAATCTGTCTCTGCTCCAGCCGTAGTGTTGAACAGTACTGGAAAAAGTTTTCTGCCCCACTGTTAGACAGGATCGATATCAGAATCAGGGTAGATTCTTCTCCATCTGCAGACAATATGGAAGAAAAAGCCATGACTACAGACCAGCTGAGGGAAGACATCGGAAAAGCCGTTGCCCTGCAAAGAAAAAGACAGGGTAAAAAGAATGCCCTTTTAAGTCCTGAAGAAACTGCCCGATACTGCATTACTTCTTCTGATGCAAAAAAAGTTCTGGATAAGGCTTCAGAAAAATATGAGTTTTCTCCAAGAGCTGCATCCGGCTGTCTTAAACTTGCAAGAACCATAGCTGACATGAAAGAAAAAGATATTATTGATGGAGAAGCAATGACAGAAGCTGTATCACTGAGGAAAAATGAAAATACGATTTCCTTAATGCTTTAATTGTAAAAGACAGGCAAAAAAAAACGGCACTCAAATGAGTACCGTTATACCGCCTCTGAGACTTGAACTCAGACACGCTCGCGCGCAAAAGATTTTGAGTCTTTCGTGTCTACCATTCCACCAAGGCGGCAAGTTGTGTAACTATAGCAAAGTACTTTAGTTTTTGCAAGTCAGTAGTAGAAATTTAACTTATTTTGAGGTTTTACGATTGGAAGAATTTCAATATAATTGTCTTCTGGAAACTTTCAGAAAACTTTCCCGCCAGACAGGAATATTTTTTATGGAAACAAATACATCTTCAAGTCAGAAGTCACCACTTATGGAAAAGGCTGCTGAAATTCTAAAAAAAGTCTTTGGATATGACGACTTCAGGCCCCTGCAGAAAGACGTAATTCAAAATATTCTGGAAGGCAGGGATACTCTTGCCATTATGCCCACAGGGGGAGGAAAATCCCTCTGCTATCAGATACCTGCCCTTGTTACAAAAGGACTTACCATAGTTATCTCTCCCCTTATTGCCTTAATGCAAGATCAGGTTTCTCAATTAAGGGAAGCAGGAGTAAAAGCAGCTTTTCTTAATTCAAGTCTTGATCAGTTTGAATATGTACAAACCTGCACTGCTATAAGACAGGGAAATCTTTCTCTTCTTTATATTGCACCGGAAAGACTGTCCTCAGAAAAACTAAAGGAACTTCTTCATTCATCTCCTGTAGAAATAAACTGCATCACTATTGATGAAGCCCACTGTATAAGTGAATGGGGGCACGACTTCAGGCCGGACTATCTGGAAATTGCTTCTTTTAGAAAAGAGTTTCCTAAAGCAGTCTGTCTGGCTCTTACAGCTACTGCCACTTCCAGCGTAAGGGAAGATATAATCCGCCAGCTTAAACTGGAAAATCCGGAGATTCTTCTTTCTTCCTTTAACAGGGAAAATATTTATCTTGAAGTAAGACGCAAGATAAATGCCCTGGAACAGACTGTTACCTACATTCAGCAGCACGAGGGCCAGAGCGGAATCATATATTGTTTTTCCCGTAAGCAGGTAGATGAACTTTGTGAAAAACTTAATGCCTCAGGAATAAAAGCTTCCAAATATCACGGGGGCCTTAGTGACCAGGAGAGGAGCCGCAATCAGGAAGACTTTATCAGGGACAGGGTTAATGTAATGACAGCCACCCTTGCCTTTGGTATGGGAATAAATAAACCTGATGTAAGGTATGTAATTCACTATGACATGCCCCGCTCCATTGAACAGTACTATCAGGAAATAGGACGGGCCGGAAGAGACGGTCTTCCATCCTCTGCCCTTCTTCTTTACAGTCAGGGAGACGTAAGAAAACTCAGGTGGTTTCTGGAAGAAAATGACAATAAAGAAAAGGGAGAAAAACTTATACAGGCAATGATCCGCTATGCAGAATCCAGAAGCTGCAGGCGTAAGGTTCTTATGGAATACTTTGGAGAATCCTGGATTCCCGGTGACAATGATAAGTGCTGCTGTGACATTTGCAGTAATGGGCCTGGAGAAGAAAAAGATGTTACTGAAGCTTCATGGAAATTTCTCTCCTGTATACTCAGGACAAATGAACGTTTTGGCAGCATGTACATAATAGACGTACTTACCGGTTCCAGATCTAACAGGATTATGGAAAACGGTCATAACAGAATAAGCACTTATGGAATCGGAAGGGAGCTGAGCCGTAATGACTGGAGCGAACTTTGTTCCTGTCTTATAGAAAGAGGCTATATTTTCAGGTCTCAGGAATACCAGGTACTTTATGTTACGGAAAGAGGAAGGGAAGCCTTAAAAAACCGGGAAAGCATTTACATGAACGTGCACTTTAATGAAAAGAAAAAGATTCCGGAAAACAAATTTATTCTTATAAAAAAGCCTTCTTCTAAATTTACATCTGATGATGAAGAAAGCATCCGTATAGAAAAGGAACTTAGAAACTGGCGTAAAAAAGCCGCAGAAGAACTGAATGTTCCTCCTTATGTTATTTTTGGAGACAGGACCCTTTTTTCAATTGCAGAAAAAAAGCCTGTAAAAGAAGCCGAACTTCTTGAATGTTACGGCATAGGCAGAAACAAATCAGAAAAGTTCGGCTGGAATATTCTGAGGATAGTTAAGGAAGCTCTAAACTAAAAAAGCTTACGGCATTCAAGGTAAAAGCGTTTTTCACTGGCTTCACCCATACTGAAACTTTTTCTAGGAAGAGGTCCGCTGCTTCCAATAGTTGTAAAGAAAGAATCTTTTGCAACAGGTGGAAGAAGTACGGAAACGGTATTGTCTTTTTTTCCAAGACGGAATACTTCATCACTTCCATGGATATAATCTATTTCTACATTAGTACCACTTTCTTTTTTAGCAGCAATAAAGGAATCTACTACAGGCTGAAAACGGCTGACAGCTAATTCTGTTACAGGAGTTTCAAGAAGAAGATAAGATGGCTTTCCATCCTTAGAGCTTACAAAACCAAAGTTTGCCTTTGAGTCATGAACTTTCTTTTCTAATTCTTCCGGACCTGAACACTGGCTTACATTTCCACCAAGAGAAGCCTTTACTGCCTGACAAAGTTCATCAGCATCAGTATTAAAGAGAACACGGTGAATAGGTTCAAAGGTAAGACCTGAATCATAAATGTTTACGATTTCTACCAGAGCATAGCGCACAGGACTTGCATTTACCTCTTCTTCACTTTTACCGGAAGCAAGACAGGCAGCCTTATATTCATCCCAGACAGCTTTTGCAGTTGCAAGAGAATGGTTTCCGTCTCCTACAGCAAAAAGGAATACGGAAGAATCTTTCTGAGTATTTTCTTTTTTAAGCTGACTGAGGCTGTCATAAACTGAATCAAGGTTAGCCCCCTTAACTTTCCATCCCTTAATGTGACCTGCATCCAGCATAAGGTCTCCGTCATAGGCAGGGCTGTCATCTTTTACAAGTTCTCCTGTCTTTTCTACAAGCTTATGCTCAGGGTCATTTACCAGAAGCATTATATGAGGAAGTTCAAGAGGTGCATTCATACGGATTTCTTTTCTTGGAGGAATGCGGTCTACAATTGTAGCCTCTGTTGCCCTGATAAGTGCCTTACTGAAAGGTTTCCATTCATAGCAGTCCAGGTCTATGGCACATACAAGACCATGCCTTACCCTGCCGTAACCTGTTTTACGTTCAAGGTAAACAAAACATTCATCTGCAGGATCAAAAACATTTCCGTTAATATAATCCTTCATTGTCTGACGGATTTTCTGAATACGTTCTTTTCTGTCTGGAGCAGAAAGATAAACCTCAGGCAAAATAAGATTAAGGGTAGAAGCTTTTCCGGCAGCAGCTTTTTCTGCACGCTTCCAGTATTCTTCATCCTGTGTATACTGATCACAGGCAATCACACTCCACGAACTGAGGTCCTTGTCTTTAGGAAGGAGAATCTCAGGAACCTTTACACCGAATTCTTCAAAAGCTTTCATAGGCTAAAAGTATGCCAAAAATCACTTTACATGTCAAAAAATTTATTTCATATTTATAGTATGAAAATGACCCAGGGCTTAAGCCAGCAGTTAAAGCAGCAGCAGATTCTTTCCCAGAAGCAGATTCAGTCCCTTAAGATTCTTTCTCTGTCAGCAGAAGATTTAGAAAGGGAAATGTACCGGGAAGCAGAAGAAAATCCGGCCCTGATTATTAAAAATTTCAGAAATTCAGAAATCCGTTCATCCTCAAGAATTACATCTGCTTCAAGACAGGCTTCTGATGTAAACCTTAAAGTCCTGGAATCTAAAGCAGACCTTAGGGAAAGCCTTCAGGACCACCTGATGAGTCAGATTAATATGATGCAGCTGTCAGAAAGCGAACACGAGCTTGCCTTTCAGCTTATTCATCACCTGGATAACAATGGCTTTATGGTTTACAACAGCATGAACTTTTTAAATAAAAAAGATCCCCGACAGGATAAGGCCATGTTAAAAAAAGTAACATCCATAATCCAGCATCTTGATCCTACCGGAACCTGCACAAGAAACTACGAAGAAAGCCTTTTGGTTCAGGCAAAGGAAAAGACTAATCCTGACAAGCTTGCACTTTTTATTCTTGACGGCCACTTTAATTTTCTTGACCCTTTAAACATTAAGCTTATATGCGAAAAACTTAATAAGTTTGCAAGAAGCCAGAAAAAACTTTTTGGTCTGGATAAAAAAACTTTAGACTTCTATGAAAACTTTAATGTCACGGAAGAAGAAGTAGAAAAGGCTGTGGAATTTATCCGCAGGCTTAATCCTCACCCTGGTGCTGCCTACTCTACCAATGGAACAAATTACATCATGGCAGATGTTACCGTTACAGAAAGCCAGGAGCATGTAAATAGAGATAATTTTGCAAAGGGAATTATTAAAAACGGTAATGGTTCATTAATAATAAAAGTTGGTGCTGCCACAGAACCTGAAATCTATATTAATCCTCAACTGGCTTCCTCTGATTCAAAGGACATTAAGGAAAGCCTTAAAAAAGCCAGGGAATTTTTAGACAGCCTTAACTACAGAAAAAGTACCCTTTTAACTTCATGCTGTTATATAGTAAAAAAACAGCTGGATTTTTTTAACAAGGGGCCGGGACACCTTCATCCTTTAAGTCAGAAAGACCTGGCTAAACTTTTAAACCTTCACGAAGCTACAATCAGCAGAATGGCAGGGACTAAATACCTGCAGTGTTCCTTTGGACTTTTTCCTATTAAACAGTTTTTTACAAATGCAGTATCCAGAGACCCTCAAACAGACAAAGTCTTAAGTCAGGACCAGGTTCTCTTTGCCCTTAAAAATGTTCTTGAACAGCACCGCAATGACATAAAAAAGCCAAGCGACAAAATTCTTGCAGAAATACTCAATCAGCAGGGAATAAAAATAGCCCGGCGCACTGTGGCTAAATACCGGGCTAAGCTTAACATTGAATCATCCTACAGCAGATGATTATGCTATGGTTTTAAGAACAGAAAAAAATTACTTTTTCTCCTGAATCTTATCCTTTTCCTTTTTAATTTTAACATCAAGAACATCCATAAGCTTGTTTACAGCTGCTGCAAAGTCAAAGTCATCACTTGTTACGTGTGCACTTGCTCCCCAGCGGAAGTTGATGTTTGCATCAAAATAATACTTTTTATCTTCCTTAACACGAAGAATAAGGTCAACGATCAGACTGTCAGCATAAGCAATACGCTGAAGCTTTGCATCAATTAAGTCTGCCTGATCTCTTTTTAATGAAAATCCCTGTGCTGAAATTGATTTTGTCATATCGTTTTTCTCCCTTAAATATTTTTTCTAAATGGAAAAGAAAGAGGTTTAAGTCTTTCCATTCCAACTTGATTAAATTATACAACGGGAATTCTTAAAAATCAAAAATTATTTAAACTAAGTCTTAAAAATTTAAGAGAGGCTTTTTTGCCTTTCTGTTTTATATACATGGAAGAAAACAAGAAGATGTACGACAAAAGTAATAAACCAGGAAACAGGATAGGATAAAAATACCACAAAACAGCTGTGGTATTCAGGGATCTGAAAGACAGTTGCTATCCATAAAATACGGCTGCCGCAGGCTCCCAGCATGGAAACTGCCATAGGCTTCATGGAATGCCCCATGCCCCTTACTACACTGCCCATTACATCCATTATTCCGCAGAGGGCATAAGTTGTACAAATAACATTCAGCCTTATAACCCCTTCCCTGATTACATCCGGCTTTGAATTATAAAAGCCCACAAGATATTTTCCTAAAAAAGCAACTGTATTACCAAAAATCAGGCCTGTAGCAAAAACTGTGGCCAAAGAAACCAGGGTTACCTTCTTTATTCTGTCAAAATCCTGCTTACCCATGTTCTGGGAAACAAAGGTTAAGGTTCCCTGAGAAAAGCCGTTCATGGAAATATAAACAAAACCTTCTATATTAGATGCGGCAGAATTACCGGCAACAGTTATTTTTCCAAAGGAATTTACTGAACTCTGAATGATTACGTTGGAAAGGGAAAATACAATTCCCTGAAATCCGGCCGGCAGTCCTATTTTGATAATCTGTCTCATTATGCCGTAATCAGGCTTAAGCTTTTTTATATCCAGATGAAATTCATCCTTTTCCCTTATAAGGCAGATAATTACCAGAAAAGCTGCCAGAGTCTGGCTTATAACTGTAGCCAGGGCGACTCCTGCAACACTCATGGAACATACTATTACAAAAAAGAGATTAAGGAGAACATTAAGGATACCTGCTGCAAAAAGGTAATACAAAGGTCTTTTTGTATCTCCCTTAGCCCTTAAAAGAGCACTGCCAAAATTATAAACCACAGTAGGAATGATTCCTGCAAAATAAATTCTCAGGTAAAGGGCAGAAAGTTCCAGTACATCTTCAGGAGACTGCATCCATATAAGAATCTGCCTTGAAAGGAAAACCCCGGTAAAAGTAAGGAACAGACCAGAAAAAACACTCATTATAATTGAAGTATGTACGGTATCAGACACCCGGTCTTTTTTACCGGCTCCAAAATAGCGGGCAGCTACTACATTTGCACCGATGGAAAGACCTAAGAAAAGATTTACAAGAAGGTTTATAAGGGAACCTGTGGATCCTACGGCGGCAAGGGCTTCTTCTCCGGCATAACGGCCTACTACTACAACGTCTGCTGCATTAAAGAGAAGCTGAAGGACGCTGGAAAATATAAGGGGAATTGAAAATGCCGTAAGCTTCAGAAAAACATTACCGTTAGTCATGTCTATCTGATTTGATTTATGCTGCATTTTTTAATCATAGCGCAAATGAACAGTTGTTTAAATAAGATAAAAAAAGTAAAATCATAAAACCATGAAAAAGTATCTATCAGATTTACTTAATGTTTTTGAAAATACAATCGTCGAAGAAGACGGTAAGACAGAACTTGCAGCAGGTCCGGCCCTTAAGGCAGCTCAGGCCGCATGCATTACTTCACTTGCATTTGACAGCCGCCAGGTAAGCCCGGGAAGTCTCTTTTTTGCCCTTCCAGGTACCCATACAACAGGAAACAGATTTATAGCAGCCGCCATTAAAAATGGAGCAGTTGCAGTTATATTTGAGGGAGAATTTTCTGAAGAAGAAAAAAACGACATAGCAGCCGCAACAGCAGCCAGCAGTCAGCAGACTGTATTTGTAAAGGTTGAATCCAGCCGCTTTGCCATGAGCCCTCTTTCTGCAGCATTTTATGACTACCCTTCTAAAAAACTTGTTGTATACGGAGTAACTGGTACAGAAGGAAAATCTTCTACAGTTGCCTTTATATGGCAGCTTTTACGAGCCAGGGGAATTAAGGCAGGTTTTATCTCTACAGTTCAGTATTCACTGGGAGATGATGCCATTGATAATCCCCAGCACCAGACTACACCGGAAGCTCCTATAGTACAGAGGGAACTTTACGAAATGCTGGAAAACGGCTGTACCCATGCAGTAGTAGAAAGTTCTTCCCACGGTTTAAGTACAAGAACAAACCGTCTTGGAGACGTACTTTTTGATGTAGCAGTATTTATGAACGTAACCCTGGAACACCTGGAGTTTCATGGTACCTATGAACAGTACAAAAGCGATAAGGCTAATCTTTTCAGGGCTCTGGATAAACATGACCATGTAAAGACAATTGCCGGCAAAAAAACTACAGTTCCTTCTTTTGGAATTGTAAATCTTGAAGACCCGGCAGCCCTTTACTTTAAGAAGGCCTGCAGTAAAAAAGTATTCGGCTTTACAACAGAAGGAAAGGCAGGAAAAGCAGCAGGAGAAGAAATCAATGCCCAGCCTCTTCCACCAGTACCACAGGATATTGCATACCTTTCTGCAAGAAACATTGCCAGTGCCCGCTATGGTCTTACCTTCAGCATATACAGATTTGAAAACAGTCATGACATGGCAGATAAAAACCGCATGATTCACGTAAAATGCCCTCTTCCGGGTGCCTTTAATGCCTACAATATAATGGCTGCCCTTCTTGCAGTTGCCCTTTCTACTGAATGCAAGCTGGAAGACCTGGTTCCATTACTTGAAGGCTTTACTCCTGTTAAAGGAAGAATGACTGTAATTGATGAAGGTCAGAGCTTTGAAGTAATTGTTGACTATGCCCATACACCTTCTTCTTTTGAAACAATATTCCCTCCTGTAAGAAAACGCTGCAGGGGAAAAATGACCTGTGTATTCGGTTCCGGTGGAGAACGTGATGTAAAAAAGCGTCCCCTTCAGGGAGAGATAGCAGACAGATTCTGTGACAGGGTAATTCTTACTGATGAAGATCCCCGTTTTGAAGACAGCATGGAGATTCTCCGTCAGATTGCTGTGGGTGCAGAAAAGGCCGGTAAAGTTCAGGATAAAGACTTATTCCTTATTCCGGACAGAAAGCAGGCTATAAGAATGGCCTTAAAGGATGCAGGTCCTGATGATATAATTCTTCTCTTAGGTAAGAGCCATGAGAATTCAATTATTTACAAGGACAAGCCCCTTCCTTATGACGAAATTGCAGAAGCAAGAAAAGCCCTTAAGGAATTAATGTAAGTAAACAAAAAGGGGAATTTAAACTATAATTCCCCTTAAATTTTTAATAAATGAAGGTATAAAAAAATGAATGTAATTTTAATATACGGCGGTAAATCCGGTGAACACGAGATTTCACTTCTTTCCTGTGCCAGTGTTGCCAGGGCAATAAGTTCTGAGCACAAAGTAAAGATGATTTCCATTTCTAAAAAAGGAAAATGGTATCTTGAAGATGACAGTGTTTTTGAAGAATTAAGAAAAAATCCTGAAGCAAAACTTGCAGTTCATGAAGACAAAAAAAAGGCTGTTTCCATTTTACCAGGAAACGACAAAAACTCTATTTTTTACGCAGATGGTTCTGCAATTCCTTGTGATGTAGTTTTTCCTGTAATGCACGGAACCTATTCAGAAGACGGTACAATTCAGGGGCTTTTTGAAATGGCAGGAATTCCTTACGTTGGCTGCGGTGTACTTGCCTCTTCTGCTTCAATGGATAAAGACACAACTAAAATTTTATGGAAGGCTGCAGGGCTTCCTGTAGTACCAGGTATCTGTATTACAAGATCAGATGTAAATGATTCTGCCCGCTATGACAAAATCATTGATAAAGTTGTAGAAGATTACGGATTCCCTCTTTTTGTAAAGCCTTGTTCAGCAGGTTCCAGCGATGGTGCATCAAAGGCAAATAATAGAAGGGAATTAAATGCATCCCTTATGGAAGCCTTCAGCTGGGACAACAAGGTTCTGGTAGAAAAAGCAATTAATGCCAGGGAAGTTGAATGTTCAGTTACAGGAAACTCAATTACAGAAGATGCTTCATGCCCATGTACAGTGCTTAAAGCTTACGGGCCTGGAGAAATTGTTCCAAAGCATGTTTTCTATGACTATGATGCAAAATACAATGACCCTGACGGAGCTGAACTTAAAATACCTGCCCTTCTTAGCGAAGATAAACTTGAATACATACGCACAACTGCAAAAAAAGCCTATGCTGCCGTAAATGCTTCTGGCTTAAGCCGTGTAGACTTTTTTATTGACAGGGACTCAGGGAAAACTTACCTTAACGAAATCAATACTCTTCCTGGTTTTACTTCCATCAGTATGTTCCCAAAAATGTGTTCGGCAGCAGGCCTTGAATACTCAAAGCTCATTGACTTCCTTATGGAAGAAGCAATTCACTCCTTTAACGAAAAAAGCAGACTGTGCACTTCCCGCACATAAGGAATAAAATGACAGAGAATCTTGAAAAACTAAAATCCCAGGTACAGGCACTTATTATGATTTATGATGAATCAGACTGTATCAGGGGACCAAAAAACTTTGACATAACAAAAGTTAAGGAATGCTACATGAGGATGGCTGACTACATCATTGAAAACAAGGATGAATGTCAGTCCCTTAAAAACTACCTTAGCGAATCAGACTTTTTTAAATCTCCTGCCTCTACAAGATTTCACGGAAACTGGGATTGCGGTCTGGCAGTGCATACACTTCTTGTAACAGTTCAGGCCCTGCGTTTTGCCCTGAGCCTTGCAGAAAACTATCATCTTTCTCCCCTTGCACAAAGCGGAGAATACTGTCCTTACACAGCAGAAGATGTTTTTTTAAGTGCCTTATGCCATGATTTTTGTAAGACAGGCAGCTACAAAGTAGAATTCCACAATACAAAAGACATTAACGGTAACTGGACTAAAAAGCCAGTATTTAAAGTAAAGCCAGAAATCCGCAGTCTTGGTCACGGAAATGAATCCGTACTGATAATGCTTAAAATCATGCCTGGACTTATAGACAGAAGGAATGTAATAGAAGCTGTAAGCAGGCACATGGGATTCAGTGACTTAAGTGAACTGGAAAAACTTAACTATTCAAATTTCTTAAAGAACCCTCTGGTTCTTTTACTCCAGCTTGCAGACCAGAGTGCGGCTGCATGGTGGGACTGCTGATATAAAAAAAGGGAGATTATTATGACAGCACATGTTTATCCTGAAGGATGTACTTTTAACACACTGGAAGACATTAAGTCAAAACACATAACTGTAATGGGACTGGGACTTAACGGAGGTGGAGAAGCCTGCGTAAGATTCTTTTTAAAGCACGGCGCCCTTGTTACTGTTACTGACATGAAGACTGCAGAACAGCTTAAACCTACTATTGATTCACTTAATTCAGATAAAAGCCTTCCCCTTAATAATCTTCGCTATGTTCTTGGTGAACACAAAATAGAAGATTTTGAAAACGCTGACTGTGTAATTAAAAATCCTGGAGTTAAATTTAACGGCAACAAATATCTTGCTGCAGCCAGACACATAGAAACAGACATCAGTATCTTCCTTCATTTTACCAAGGCACCAATTATTGCCGTAACAGGAAGCAAAGGAAAATCCAGTACTGTAAGTGCAATTGATTACGGTCTGCGCACTGCAGGATTTAGAAGCTTTCTTGGCGGAAACATTACTGTAAGTCCCCTTACCTTCCTTGAAGAGACAGATGGTACTACTCCTGTTGTACTGGAACTTTCATCATGGCAGCTTGCTGATCTCAGGGGCAGAAAAGCCCTTAAACCAAAGATTGCCGTAATTACAAAAATCGTACCTGACCACCAGAACTGGTATTCTGACATGGACAGCTATGTTGATGATAAAAAACTTATCTATGCAGACCAGGACGAAAACGACTTTACAATTCTTGACGGAGATGAAGATGACTACCTTAAGGATTCCCTGTCTCCAAAGCCGGGCTGTAAGTGCTGGGGAGATTTATTTGCATCAGAAACAAAGGCAAAAGTTTTAAGATACTCCACTTCAATTCAGGGTGGTGATTTTGAAGGCGTTTACCAGAAAAAAACACAGGGCCATAACGTAGAAGGAATTGCAAAACTGAGTAAGGAATTAAGAAGCACCTATGCAAAAACCCACAACCTTGCTGAAGAAAAAATCATGGGTGAATTATTCGTTCCCGGCGACCATATGAAAATTAATGTTTTAAATGCCAGCCTGGTCCTTCACTTAATGGGCGTGGCACCGGAACAAATTATAAGCATACTTGGCAGCTGGAAAGGTATTCCCCACAGGCTTGAAAGATTCCATGAATGGGAATGTCCTTCTGATTCCAGAAAAATAATTTTTTACAACGACAGCTGTGCTACTGTACCGGAAGCTGCAGCGGCTGCAAGTCAGTCCTTTAACCAGAAGGTTGTCCTTATTACCGGAGGAACAGACAAGAACCTGGATTTTCTTCCACTGGCAAAAACCCTTAACGGAGAAAACTCTACTGAATATATTCCTTTGGAAATATACCTTTTGTCCGGAACAGGAACAGATAAACTTACAAGTCTCCTTGATGAAAGAAAAATCAAATATTCAGGACCCTTTGACTCCCTTGAAGTTCTTCTTGGCATACTTAAAAACAGCCTTATGTCCAGAAATGCAGAAAACATTTACGGCAGGGCTCACGAAAACCAGTATCTGCCTGTAGTATTTTCTCCTGGCTGTACTTCCTTTGGCATGTTCTCAAATGAATTTGACAGGGGCAATAAATTCAAGGATTATGTAAAGAACATATTTTAATTAAAAGAGGCAGTAATCTATGATTGGAATTCTGGCAGCAGCTGCAATTCTTGCACTTATAACCGGCGTCTATGTTTACATACTCATAAGAAGAATTATGAAATACACCGGTTTTTCTTCAGCAGCTAAAGCAGGAAGGATTACTGCCGCAGCCCTTGCTTTTACAATTGTATGTCTTTCCTTTAATCTTAAAACTCCCCTTCTTATTTACCTTCTGCATTTTTTACTTTTTACCCTCATTGTTAACCTTATTTTTTTAGCAGTAAATCACTTTGTAAAATTCAATAAAGACAGTAAATGCAGCAGAATCCTTATGATAATAAAAACTTTCTGCATAATACCTGCCCTTCTTACCATAGCTGTAAGTATTTTTGCCAGGACAAACATGAACAGAATCACAAGAACTGAATACAATATTTATACAGATAAAACATCACAGGACTACAAAATACTTCTTCTTTCTGACTTTCACTGGGCTACCATTCAGGATACAGATGTTTTTATTAATACCATAGATAAAATCAACAGTGAAAATGCTGATGTAATTATTCTTGACGGGGATATTACAGACGAAAGAACTTCCAGAAAAGAAATGTATAGGATTTTTAAACTTCTTGGCAGCCTTAATTCCAAATATGGCATTTACTACGTTTACGGTAACCATGACCGCCAGCTTTATTCAGGAAATCCGGCCTTTACCAGGGAAGAACTGGATTTAGCCATAGCAGACAGCGGAATTCAGATTCTTCAGGATTACGGAAAACTTATTACAAAAGAACTTGTTATTGCAGGCAGGGAAGATGCTTCAATGAACAGATTTGAAAAACGTCAGGAAATCTCAGAGATCCTTCAGGGTTTCAGCCGGGACTCTTTTATTATAGTTGCAGACCATCAGCCTAAAAATGCAGATGAAGTAAAAGAATCCGGAGCAGATCTTTTAGTCAGCGGCCACACTCATGGCGGGCAGATATTCCCTGCAGGAAGAATCATGGATGCCCTGGGTGCCTTTACCTACGGAAAATACAGTGACGGAGATTTTTCTGTAATCGTTACTTCAGGAATTGCAGGATGGGGATATTCATTCAGAACAGAAAGACAGTGTGAATATGTAGTAATCAATATTAAATCAGGAAAAAATTAATGAAGGATTACATTCCCTTAAGTTCAGACAATAAGGATTTTGCCAGACTGGACAGCAGCCGCAAAGAAAGAACAGGCTTTAATGAAGTTGTTTTTTGTCAGGGAAAAACCATTGAAGAAACAGAAAAAATTTTTGCCCGCCTCTATAAAGAAAACCATACAGTTATGGGAACAAGAGCCAGCGAAGAGCAGTATCTTGCAGTTAAAAAAAATTTTCCCCAGTGCAAATGGGATAAAGAAAGCCGCATATTAATCATTCAGGATAAAGAAGAAAAAAAAGAAGGCCTTATTGCTGTATGTACGGCAGGAACAGCAGACATAAGGGTTGCAGAAGAAGCAGCTCAAACTGCTGAATATTTTGGCTGCAATACGGAACGCTTTTATGATATTGGAGTAAGCGGCATACACAGGCTGCTGGATGTTAAAGACCAGATTTGCAGGGCCAATGCAGTAATCGCTGTTGCCGGAATGGAAGGAGCCCTTGCCAGTGTTTTAGGAGGGCTTGTAAAAGTTCCTGTAATTGCCGTTCCCGTTTCTACAGGATACGGAGCTGCCTTTGAAGGTTTAAGCGCCCTACTTACAATGATTAATTCCTGTGCCAATGGAATAAGTGTAGTTAATATAGACAATGGTTATGGAGCAGCTTACATAGCAACTCAAATAAACAGGCTTGCTGTCAGGGGAAAGAAATGAAAGAATTATATTTTGAATGTCAGTCAGGAATATCAGGAGATATGGCTGTTGCAGCACTTCTTGATGCAGGAGCCAGCTCAGAAAAACTTAAAGAAGCACTTGCCAGTGTTAAACTTGAAGGTTACTCAATAGAGATTTCCAAAGTTTTTAAAAATGGAATTGAATGTACCGACTTTAATGTAATCCTTAATTCAGAAGACTCAGGCAGGGACCATGACATGAAGTGGCTTTTTGGTCACCTTCATCAGGAAGAAGAAGTTTATGAACATGAACATGAACATGAACATGGTCACGAACATGGTCACGGTCACGAACACGAACACGGTCACCACCATCACCACACTTCCCTTGCCCAGATATATGACATAATAGACAGCAGCGGAATAAGTCAGAAAGCAAAGGAGCTTTCAAAAAAAATATTTGCCATAATTTCCAGGGCAGAAGCTAAAGCCCACGGAACAAGTCCGGAAGAAGTTCACCTTCACGAAACAGGAGGAATTGATTCCATCATAGACATAATTTCTTTTGCAGTATGTATGGAAGATCTTGGAATAGATCAGGTCTGCATAAAAAAAATATGCGAAGGCCAGGGTTCCATAAGATGCAGTCATGGAATACTCCCTGTACCTGTTCCAGCCACACTTTATATAGCAGAAGAAAACAAACTGCCCCTTTCAATTACAAACGTAGAAGGAGAACTTGTAACTCCAACAGGTGCTGCCATAGCTGCTGCCGTAAGAACAAGCTCCAGACTGCCTGAAGAATTTACCGTATTAAAAAGCGGCTGGGGTGCAGGAAAAAGAAGCTATTCAATTCCTTCAGTGCTCAGGGTAATGATTATAGAAAGTCAGGAAGAAGAAGACAGTCTGTTTAAGCTTGAAACAGACATAGATGATTCTACTCCGGAGACAATGGGCTTTTTAATGGAAGAACTTTATAAAAACCATGCCAGGGAAGCCCACTACACTCCCTGCTTTATGAAAAAAAACAGACCTGGTTTTACCCTTACCGTAATTTGTAAAGAAGAAGATAAAGAGCTTTTAGAAAAGACAGTCTTTCTTCACAGCAGCAGTATTGGTATCAGAAGTCACAAAATCAAAAGAAGCATATTAAAAAGGGAATGCATAATGGCAGACAGTCCTTATGGTCAGATACAATGCAAAAAAATATATACACCCGGTGGAATCCGTTTTGTGCCTGAATACGAAGATGTTGCAAAGACAGCAAGAGAAAGCGGTAAAAGTTTTTACGATCTTTACAGGGAAATACAGGAATACGTTTCCAGAAGTAATAAGGAATAAAAACAAAAAAGAATTAAGCATAAAAAAACCGGTCCAGACAAGACCGGTAAAGAAGCCGTTTAACAGAATCGAACTGTTGACCTGCTGATTACGAATCAGCTGCTCTACCAACTGAGCCAAAACGGCAAAGACAAAAGTGAATATATCAGATTTTCAAAAGTTATTCAAATACAGGATTTATCAGCTGTTAACCGAAAGATTTGTATAATAAGCGTCAACAACCCTTTTCATATCACGGATATTCATTACATTAATATAGCCGTCAAATACCTGAATCTTATCCTTTGAAGCAAGTTTGTTTATTTCTTCCTTTGCTGTTGCAACGGAAATACCTGCCCAGTGAGCAATGTCATTTACTGTAATATTAAAAGTCCTGCGCTGATTCATAAGTTCAGTTTCCTGAGTAGTAATGGCTTCATCATACATAAGGAAAACATCACAAATACGGACACTTATTTCTTTAATAAGAATAATCTTGATTGAACGCTGCTGATCATAAATACGTTTACAGAAAAGCTTAAGAAGATTCATTACAAGATGAGGGTTTCCTAATACAAGGGAAGCAAAGTTTTCTTTATTAAACTCAAGAAGGGAAACATCTGTATGGGCAACACAGGTTGCAGTTCTTGGAGACTTATCAAGAATTGCCATTTCTCCAAAGAATTCTCCCTTATGAAGGATATCAAGATTTTTATTCTGGCCGGTAATACATTTTACAATCTGAACATCTCCGGTCTTTATAAGATAGAAAGTTTCACCAGGTTCAAACTCTGTAATGATGACTTCACCCTTTTTAAACTCTTTTGTAAAACGCTGGAAAATCGGAGCCGAAAACTGTTTAAGGGAGGCATCCTCACTAGTATCAGAAGAAGAAACTGCAGTCTGACTGTTATGGGCATCCTGTTCAGCCTTAACTTTTGCATCAGCCAGAAGTTTTGAGGCAGCTTCCTTATTACCTGCATCAGGCATTTTTTCAAGAAGACGGGATAATACACTGGCACAGCTGAAAAATTCATCATCATCATAAAAAGCTTTAGCCACCATCATCATTCCTACGTCCTGAGGAATGGAAACAGCGTCATTATGAAGTATTGACTGCATCTTATGATGAATTTCCCTCAGGGACTTACTGAAAACCCTGAGCATTTTTTCCGTAACATCCCTTTTATTTGCAAAAAGCTTTTCAAATTCCTGAAGGGACATTACTATTACTACAGAATCTGTTGCTGCATAAGCAGTAACCATATGTGGCATACGGGCAAGGGTACTTTTTACACCAAAAAATTCACCTGGTTTAAGTTTTTCTGTTATCTGCTGCCCGGTTTCAATATCTACTTCCTGATTTAAAATCAAGCCGGACTGAACGATATAAATGTGATCATCCCTGTCACCTGAGAAAAAAATTATCGCTCCCTGAGCATATGACACGGCTTTAGGCATTAATTGTAAACCTCTCCAACTTACCGACAATTGACTTTTATTCTCATATTATATCACAAAATTTAAAAATATGCTATTATTTTTAAAATGATTGATTTACATACCCATTCTACAGCATCAGACGGAACAAAAAGCCCTTCAGAACTGGTAAGATACGCCTTTTCAAAAGGAATAAACATTATGGCCCTTACAGACCATGATACTACAGCCGGAATTGAAGAAGCTAAAAAAGAAGCTGCTGCAATAGTAAAAGAAGGCCATGATTTTATTTTTATACCGGGCATAGAACTTAACATACAGTGGCCTACAGGAGAATTTCACCTGCTGGGACTGGGCTTAAAGGAAACTTCCCCGGAATTAAAAGAAATAGAAGATTATCTTGAAGACGAAAGAAAAAACCGCAATATAAAAATGGCAGAAAAACTTCAGGCTGCCGGAATAAATATTACTATAGAAGAAGTAGAACAATCCTTTAACACGAACATGATAGGCCGTCCCCACTTTGCAGACTGCATGGTAAAAAAAGGTTTTGTAAAGACAAGACAGGAAGCCTTTGACAGATACTTTGCAAAAGGAAGACCCTGCTATACAGACAGAAAGGGTGCTGATCTTGAAGAATGCTGCAGGGCTATAAAAAGTTCCGGCGGAATACCTGTGCAGGCCCACCCAATGAGCATGTATGTATCCTGGGGTAAAATGGAAGAAACTTTAAGGCGTATAAGAAATGCAGGTGTTATGGGGCTTGAAGCCTGGCATCC
>NZ_JAILGZ010000124.1 GCF_024696245.1 Treponema sp. | reverse complement strand
TTCCTGGAACAACTTGAATCTTACATTCATTATTTTAATTATGAACGGGATTCAAGCGTTTTAGATTTTCGGACTCCAATTGAAGTACGAATGAAAAGTATGGTAGCATAAAACTGTCCAAAAAATTGGGTTCAGTTCATGGGAGGATCAAACGAACGAAGGCATGCCTCTCTTAGCAATAAGAACAGTATCTATTTTTAAAACTCAGCTATTTAAGAAGAACAAAATCTGCAGGACTTATCCTTACAATCTGAGTAAGAGTCTGGTCCTTTAAGCCTGACATTTCTTCCGGAATGCTGGTAAAATGCAGCTTCTTTTTAAAGATAAACAAATCATTATTAACTTCTTCTGATTCAGTTTCGTATTCAGCCTTTAAAAGACCTGCTTTTGTAACAGTCCATTCAACTTCATTGGAAGAATTAATACTTTTTTCTATACGGTACATTTCTGCTTCAAAGGAATCAGCAGTCATATTTTTTATTGCACCATTGTAAACTGCAAGGTTGTCTTGCGGATCATAACTGAATTTAAGGGCATCCATTCCAATAATTCCATCTGAAGATATAAACTGGTAATGAGTATTAAAATAAGAAGGAGCTTTCTGAACCAGAGTAAACTTTTCTTCGTCTTCAGAGAATACAAAGGTTTCTTCGATAACTTCATCAAAAGTCATCTTTGCCATATCGCCCAGGTAAGTTGAATTCAATTCATCAAAAACTTTTCTTGAATCTTTGGAAAATTTCCATTCACTGGCTGCAATCTGCTGGTCAAACATTTTCTTAAGCCAGTTTTCATATTCCTGAGGGGAGTTTGTAACTTTTTTAGAAAATGCATCTGTTATTGTAATAATCTTTGTGTACAAAGTAGAGTTTTCTTCATCAACAGAATACCAGTCTTTACCAGCTAAAAGCCAGTTGCCTTCTACATCTGCAACGTAAACTTCTACACTTCCGTCTGTGCCAAATACGTATTTATTTAATACTTCATCTGAATAAAAAGTTTTTCCTGCAAAAGCATCCCTGCCCTTAGTTTGCGGCAATTCAGAAACAGGAGCCTGGGTTACAAGATTATCTGTACTTGAACACGCAGCCAGAATAAAACAAATCAGTGCTGTAAAAATGTAAATTCTATTATTTCTCATATAAATTTTATCGACTGAAAATATAAAAATCTTTATTTAACAAGCATATTTCTACTATTAAAAACGCCTTTATGTTGTTAAAATAGGCTTAATACATAAAAAGTCTTACAAGGAGAGAAGAATGAAAAAAATCGCGGTATTGGTTTTAGCATGCGCTGCTGTTTTTTTCAGCTGTTCAAAAAAATCTGATTCAGCTAAAAAAGCAGAAAAACCATCTGTACAGGGTGTAATGCTTTATGAAACAAGTCATTACTGGAAAGAAACTGACGAAGGTAAAATGAGATGGGTTGACAGCATTGGTAAGGGTGACGTTGTAAAAATTTACACCGATGCAAGTGGAAATCCAGAAACAAAAAAAGCTGTTCGTGAAGGTAAAACCGAAGAAGAAACTTTCTATCACATCAATATAGAAGAACTTGGTGACTACTGGACAATTGACTGGTACCTTGCTCCAAATGCAAGCCCTGCAGCAATTCTTGAAGAATGCTTTATCTTTACAGAACCAAAAAATGCTGCTGCTACAAGCAACAAACTTTCAAAATTTGAAATCGTTGGTGTTGTAGGCGAAGAAGAAAATTTTTACAAAATCTATGTACGTGACAACGTAAAATTAAGACAGAATGTTTACGTAGAAAAGAAATATGTCTGCAATCATGCAAATGATGTAGAAGCATTTAAGACATACAGACGTATTCCAAAATCAGAAGGTTCAACAACTGTTCAGACAGAAGTTCTCAACATGCTGATCAAGGACTATGCCCTTACTTCAAATACACCAAGACTTTGCGCTGAAGCATACAAGGCTCTTGCACTTCAGATGCTTACTGACGAAGCATCTTATGCAATTGATCTTGATTATGAAGATGCAATGGAAATAGACTCAATCCTCAGAGATCTTTATGATTCATCACTGAATTCAGAAAGCAGCTTTGAAGACGAAGACGAAGACGAAGATGACGGTTACTACGATTACGAAGGTGACCTTGATGAAGACATGGATTCTGATGACGAATACTATGAAGATGCTTCAGACGATTCAGATGAATACGATGTTGACTTCGATTCGGATGAAGAATATGAATACGATGATGAAGAATATGAATACGATGATGAAGACATCGAATACTAGAAAAGAATGTTTACAGGAGAAATAAAAATGAAAAAAATAGTTTCAGTAATTTTAGCAGCCCTTGCATTCTCTTTCTGTGCAGCTGCAGAAGATGTTCCTTTTTCTGAATCAAAATCAAAAGGAAACGGTGTTATCCTTCGTCAGGGTTGTGTTCTCTGGAACAAAGCCGATGATGGAAAAATCAAATGGGTAAGCGGTAAGTCAGGAAATGCTGATGCAGGAAAAACATTTACTGTTTCTTCAGAAGCAACAGCTACTCTTGTTTCAAGCTCCGGTGAATCAAAAGGTAATTTCTACGGAATCGAACTTGACGGTAAATCATATTACGTTCTTAAGAGCCAGGTTTGGGTTTCTGACAATGCTAAGCCAGCTATTAAGATTCGTGGAAACGTTGTTTGCCGCAGACCACTTCTTTCTTCATTCCTTGAAGAACCTGCACTTAAAAACCTTACAATTGGTGCTGTAGACGGTGAAACTAAAGGTAACTTTAAGGTATTCCACTACTACAATACAGCAAAATATCTTGTAGAAACTGTTTACATTCCAGTAGATTCAGTTTCTGATTCAAAAGCTGATCTTGAAGCAGTTGAATTAAGAGCTAAACTTGATGCAACAAAGGATGCAGACCTTAAGGCAAAGCTTATTGATATGATTAATACTTCTGCCTGCGCTGATGAATTAAAGATTAACTGGAATTAATAAAAAGGGAATATCCTGATAAAAAAAGGTGCACTTTAACTTTTACAGGTCAAAGTGCACCTTTTTTATTTTCTATTTAGTGTTTTAATTCAGTTTTTTTATTCACTTAAAAAATCAAATTACTCAGGAAGAGTAAGATCACCTTCTTTAATAAGTCCAAGCTTTCTGAAGGCAAGACCAAAGGCCCATGAAAGTACTCCAGGAAGAATGATACAAACCATAAGAAGACCAATCCAGTCAAAAACACCAGGGTTAATGTTCATAGCCTGATTAACAGGGTTATACCAGCCCGAAATTACACCAATAGGTCCAACCATTCCGCAGGTACCCATTCCGGAAGAAACGGCAGCACCATTCATTTCCATCTTAAAGATACATGTAGAAACAGGTCCTGTAATCATGGAAGTAAGACATACAGGAATCCACACAAGAGGATTCTTTACGATATTTGGCATCTGAAGCATGGAAGTTCCCAGTCCCTGAGAAAGAAGTCCACCCCAGCGGTTTTCCCTAAAGCTAAGAACGGCAAAACCAACCATCTGAGCACAACAACCTGCTACAGCTGCACCGCCGGCAAGTCCTGTAAGTCCAAGAGCTGCACAAATAGCTGCAGAACTGATAGGAAGAGTAAGGGCAATACCAACAATAAGGGAAACAAGAATACCCATCCAGAAAGGATGAAGCTTAGTTGTAAGCATAATAAGGTTTCCAACATAACTTGCACCAATTCCAATGTACTTTGCAAAAAGAACTGCAAGAAGAACACCGCCTACGATAGTTACGATTGGTGTTACAAGAATATCAACCTTTGTTTTTTTGCTTACCAGCATTCCAAGTTCAGCTGCAATAATTGCAATAAGGAGAACAGCCAGAGGGCCACCTGCTCCACCAAGAATATTTGTTGTAGCACCTACAGTTACCAGGCTAAAAAGAACAAGGGCGTGACAACCCATTGCATAGCCGATACCAACAGCCATTGCTGCTCCAACTACATGAGGATCACTGGCAAAAGCTCCTGCCTGTACAAGGAAAGTGAATACACAGTTAGTTCCAAGGCGGAGAAGCTGTGTTCCCAGTGTTTTAATGATAGTTCCAACAAGAAGTGAAGCAAAAAGACCCTGAGCCATACCGCTCATAGCGTCAATCAGATAACGCTTTACAAATTTGTTCATAACGAACTCCTTTAAATAAAGAAAATTGAGAAAAAATAAAAAAATAAATGGATTTTCAGTAGATTACTCGTCAATGTGTTCTTTGAGACTCTATGAACTCATCAGGCAGTGCTTTTCGTGCGAGGGATATCATTCTGCCGCCATTCATTGCAAACGTAAAATCTGTTGCCTAAATCTACTAAAATTTTATTAAACTTACAACAATTATTAAATATCTCAATATTTTATTTCAGTTATTTTCCGATAAATGATATACTATTGGCGAAAAATTTCTCAAATATCTCAAATCTGAGAATTTTTTTTAATTGCTACACAAGAAAGTCTCAAAATAGTCAGCATGGAGGAAAAATGAAAGCTAAAAAAAAGAAAAACTCGATTATCTCCCTTATTCTTGGAATACTGACGGTCAGCCTTATTGTTTTTTCTACAACAATAATCACCTTTACCCGTCATGAACTCTACTCAGGTCTGGAAGAATATTTTGTAAGCGAAATTGAAGATTATTCTTCAATAATGTCTGAAGAAATTGAATATACCCTGGAAAATGTAAAAAGTGTAAGTGATTTTGCTTCTAAAACCTACATTGAACAGATTTATAAAGCCGGAATGGAAGCAGGTCCTGATATTGCCAATATTATCTGCGAAAACGGCATAGACTACTTTAAAATGGAGACCTGTATTTTCTATGACGGTCAGGGAAACCAGATTTCTGACAAAAAATATGGTATTCCAAACACAGATTTCTTCCTTAAAAAGTCTTTAGGGGGAATTTCTTACTGTGATCTTGTAAAAGACGGCCCTAATATTTATGCAGTAGCAGCTTCTCCTATCAGGGGCGAAGAAGGTGATATTATTGGTGTTGTAGAAGTAAAAAAGAATACAACTAACCAGGACCTTATAGAAACCGTAATGGACTACACTGGCTGTAATGCTACTATTCTTGACGGTACAAAACGTGTACTTACCTCCCTTGAAGGTATGGAAGGTACAGAAGCTGACCCGGAAATCATAAAAGAAGTAAAAATGGGTGAACCGGTTGCCCTTCAGAATAAAATTAACAATAAAAAGTATGTTTCTTACTACTTCCCTTTATTCAACATGAATGGTGAATTCCTTACTACCCTCTATATAGGAAGACCAATTTCCGTTATTGACAACGTTGCCAGACAGATTTTTATTACCCTGTCATTTATTATGGCTTCACTTACAGCAATAATCCTTGTTCTTCTTGTATTCATCATTATTAAAAAGATTAAGGCACCACTTGGTAAGGTTCAGAAGGCTATCGACAACCTTTCTTCCGGTGATGCAGACCTTACCCAGCGTCTTCCTGTTAAAGGCAACAACGAATTCTCAAGGTTAAGCGGTGGTGTTAACAAATTTATTGGAATGCTCCACGAAATTATTAAGGATCTGGATATTGCCCAGACTTCTATTTCTAAAATCGTTAATGACCTTGGTTCAAACAGCCATGAATCTGCCAGTGCTACAGCTCAAATCATGGCAAATATTGAAGGTGTACGTAACCAGTCAAAGATTCAGTCAGAAGCTGTAAACAATACCTCCCTTGTTCTTGACCAGAGCTCGCTTAACGGTAAACAGCTGGCAGAACTTGTAGAAAAACAGACAGATGGTATTTCTGAAAGTTCAGCTGCCATTGAACAGATGCTTGGTAACATTAATTCCGTTACTGCTTCCGTAAAGAAAATGGCAGAAAGCTTTAATTATCTTAACGATACAGTAGATAACAGTAATACAAAACTTACTAAAGTAGACGAAAGGGTTAAGCAGATGTCTGAACAGTCCAAGACCCTTATGCAGGCTAACCAGATTATCAGCCAGATTGCTTCAGAAACAAACCTTCTTGCCATGAACGCCGCTATTGAAGCTGCCCATGCAGGAGAAGCAGGCAGAGGTTTCTCTGTTGTTGCAGACGAAATCCGTAAACTTGCAGAAGATTCAAGCAAGCAGTCAAAGAGCATTAATGCAGAACTTAAGGGTATTTCTTCTTCTATTACAGATGTTGTTTCCCTTTCTCAGGAATCCCAGGTTGCCTTTAAGGAAATCATTACAAACCTTAACTCAACCAACACCATCATCAGGGAAATTGACCACGCTATGGAAGAACAGGAAAGTGCTTCCCGCCAGATTTTCAATTCCCTGGGAGAAATGAAGGATCAGTCTATAGAAGTAAGGGATAAATCCGTTGAAATGTCTTCAAGCATAAATACCATTTCTACTGACATGCAGAAGGTTTCTCAGATTTCTGACACAATCTTTGGAAGTATGGACGAAATGGCTGCAGGTGCAAAAGAAATCAATAACGCTACACAAAACGTTTCTGATCTTGCAACTCAGACAAAAGATAACGTAACTATAATGAATGCTCAGCTTGGAAAATTTAAAATCTAAGCATTAAAGCTTATTCAGGGAGTGAAGGATTTCGGTAACGGCTGTTCTTACACGCTTTACTGATTCACTTCCTGAAACCTGAGCTTTCTGAACAAAACCAATGTCATAGTAACCAAGGGCATTTCCGGCACTATGATAAACAAATCCTTCCCTATAAGGCCCGTAATCAAGAACAATCTTTGGAACTAAACCAATACCTACACCTAAGGCAGCCAGTGCCATTACAGCTTCATTACCCTCTGCTTCTGCAGATACAACCGGCTTAACGTTACGGCTTTTTACCCAGGAATCAAATCTTCTGCGGGCAAGACCTGCTTTTGGAAGAATAAGGGGTACTGAAGAAACAATATCCTGTGGACTTCCGGCGATTTTTGTATAAGGACCATCACAGCTTGCGGCAAAAACCAGGGGGCTTCTGCTTACATGAACTGTGTCAAATTCAAGTTTGTTTTCGTATGGAATGGCGGCTACGGCAAGTTCTGCACGGCCTTCTTTAACTGCAGGAATGGCTAAGGCAGGGTCACCTGTTTCTATTGAAAGCTGAATGTGGGGATATTTTTCTTTAAGTTCACGGATAAATGGAGGCATAATTGAATAGCAGGCTGTAACGCTGGCAAAAACATGAAGCATTCCCCTTACTTCATCAGATTTGTGTTCAAAATCAAAGAGCAGTTCCTGTTTTTCTTCAAGACACTTGGATGCAAACTCAGCAAAACGCAGGCCGTCCTGTGTTAAAGACACTTCCCTGTTATTACGGTCAAAAAGCACAGTCCCGGTCTCTTCCTCAAGACGGGTTATAAGGCGGCTTAAGGCAGAAGAACTTAAGTTTACTTCCGAAGCAGCCTTTGCAAAATGCAGTTTTCGGCTTAATTTTAAAAAAGCCTGCAGTTCAAAGAAATCCATGAAGCTTATTTTATTAAAAATTAAAAGAAAAATTAAGTAGAAATCTAAAATTTGTTACTATAAATAGAAGTATTTACAGAAAGAGTTAAATTTCTTTATAAAATTCCGAAATTCAGATAGAATATATACTATAGAAAATTTTTTGGAGGACTTATGAAAAAAATTATTCTTGCTGCTGCAGTAGCATTTTGTGCAGTAAACGCTTTTTCTCTGGATCAGACAAAGCAGCCTTCCGGCAGAATCAATTCCTATACAAAAACAGAGTATACTGTAGCTTCTAAATTTGGTGACTACTTCCGTTCTGTAAATGCAAAGAAAGTTCATGTATTTGATAACACAGGTCTGGAAACATCAGTTTCTATTTACGATGCAAAAGACCAGCTTACAAATACAGTAACCTTTACTTACGATATCAGCCGCAATCTTCTTTCTTCAAGCTATACAGACATTAACGGCAGCGTAATTACAAAAACTGTTTATGCTTACCAGAGCGACGGACAGCTGGAATCTGAATCTGAATACAACGGAGCAGACAAACTTACAGGAAAAACCATTTACAAATATGAAGGAAACAAGATTATAGAAAGCTACTATGATGGTAACGGTGCCCTTCTTTCAAGAGTTATTTCTGTAACTGACGGCAATGGAAAAGTTAAGGAAAAGACATCTTATTACGGTGACGGAAGCTTTACTTCTAAAAAGCTTTACACTTACAACGATGCAGGTAATGTTTCACAGATTGATTCTAAAGAAGACCAGAACAAAACTGCTTCTAAAGAAATTTACCGCTATGATGCAAACAATGCCCTTACAGAAATCCAGACCTATAACGCTACAAACACACTGATTCAGCGCATTATTTACAAAAACGATGCAAAAGGAAACCCAACACGTATCAGTGTTTACGAAGTATCAGAAAAGTTTGGTGCTACTGCAAACGAACTTGTAGACATTACAGAATATTCCTACAAGTACGCAGCCGGTGCAAAATGATTTTGTAAATTAACAGATATTTAAACTAATAAGGGGAAGTGACTTCTATTAATCACTTCCCCATTTTTTTTGCCTGAATAATATTAATGTTCGTAAGTACGCAGAATGTTTTCTGCAGTTACAAGCCTTGTCTGCCTTAAATCCATACTCTGTTTTTCTATGTAACGCTGAGCCTGAGGTTCGGTCATCTTAAGAACCTGAATTAAAATCAGCTTGGCCCTGTCTACAAGACGAATCTCTTCTATCTTTTTCTGCAGCTTCTGGTTTTCGTTTTCAAGGAACTGAACACGCTTACGGCTGGCATTAAGAAGTTTAACTGCCTGATAAAAGAATTCCGGGCTAACAGGCTTAGGAACAGCAAAGACACCATAATCTTCTACAGTAGCAGCTATTTCGTAAACATCTTCTGCTTCTACAATAAGAATAATACCTGCCGTAGACTTTTCGGCTGCAGTCATTGAAAGCTCGTCGCCTTTTTCGTCAGGAAGAGGAGTATCTATAATTATTAAGTCAAAATCCAGTTCAGAAATATAACGGCGGGCTTCTGAGGCATTCTGAGAAATCGTAATCTTACCAAAAGATTCGCTTCTCAAAAGGTCAGAGATAATTCCCATAGTTCCGCTGGAATTACTGACAATTAAAACGCTGTCCACTTACTTTTAACCTGTAATCCTGTCAGATTGCTGACGGGTCCCTCTTTAATCCTGCCATCTTAAAAAATGCATTGAGTGTCACTTCAGGAATTATGTCTTTTACAAACTGGCTCTTTTTAGCAAGTTCTATTGCATCGTTTAATGAAGCCGGAAGCTTTTCAATTCCCAGGGCAGCTACCTCTTTTTCTGTAATTTCAAAGAGATTTTTGTCACAGGAAGGCATAAGTTCCATCTTCTTTTCTATTCCTTCAAGTCCGGCTTCTATTACCAGAGAAAGGGCAAGGTACTGGTTACATGCAGGGTCAGGAGAACGGAGTTCCATTCTGAATGAATCACCTGTAGCTGCAGGTATACGGATAAGCTGACTTCTGTTCTGGCAGGACCAGCTTACATAAGATGGGGCTTCAAAAGCACCAAGCCTGCTGTAGGACTGTTCAAGTGGATTAAGGAAAGCTGTTATTTCTTTTATACGGTTAAGGATTCCTGCAATAAACTGTCTTGCTTCCGGAGATTCCCTGCCAAAAAGATTGGCTCCGTCTTTATAAATAGAAATATTAAGGTGAAGTCCGCTGCCGGCTTCGTTCTGTAAAGGTTTAGGCTGGAATGTTGCCCAGAGTCCGTCTTTAGCAGCAACTGTCTTTACAGTAATCTTAAATGTTGCAAAGTTATCAGCTGCCTTTAATGGTGAACTGTACTTAAAGTCAATTTCGTTCTGCCCCGGACCTGCTTCATGATGACTTGTCTGAGGTTCAATGCCCATCTGCTCAAGATTCATAATGATGTCACGACGAACATTTTCTCCCTTATCAAGAGGAGCAAGGCCACAATAACCAGCCCTGTCATGAGGAACATCAGAAGGCTGACCGATTTCATCCAGGCGGAAAAGGTAAAACTCACATTCAGTTCCAACTTTAATTTCCAAACCGGCTTTCTGAACCTTATCAATGGATTTCTGAAGAATAAGACGGCTGTCTCCTGCAAAAGGGCTACCATCAGGATTACAGATATTGCAATACATTCTTGCAACTCTTCCGTGACTAGGCCTCCATGGGAGAACAGAAAGGGTTGTAGGATCCGGAACCAGAAGGAGGTCGCTCTGTTCAACATTCATAAAGCCTGGAACGGCACTTCCGTCAAAAGAAATGCCCCTTTCAAATGCAGTACGCAAAATTGAAGGCTGAATTGTAAGGCTTCTTACTTCTCCAACAATGTCAGTAAAAAAAAGCTTGATAAACTTAACATCATTTTCTGCCACATACTGCAGCACTTCTGATTTTGAATATTCCATTTTATTCTCCAGGGTTTATTATTCTACTGTAACTGACTTGGCAAGATTACGAGGCTGATCCGGGTTATTACCACGGTTTACTGCACAGTAATATGCAAAAAGCTGAGCCGGTATAACAGAAAGTATTGGAGCAAAAGCATCATCAACAGAAGGTACTTTGATTACTTCGTCAAAGATTACTTTTCCATCTTCGTTATTAAAGCAGCTGCTGTCTTCTTTTGTAATTACCATTGTAGTACAGCCACGGCTCTTTACTTCTTCTATGTTGCTGGCAATTTTTTCGTAAAGCTCTTTCTGAGTTGCAATGGCTACTACTAATGTAGATTCATCTACAAGGGCAATAGGACCATGCTTAAGCTCTCCGGCAGCAAAGGCTTCGCTGTGCATGTAGCTTACTTCCTTAAGCTTAAGGGCACATTCAAGACTTGTAGCTGCATCAAAGTTTCTTCCGATATAGAAAATCTTTGTCTTGTTAAAGTTTTTGCTTACAAACTTCT
Organism: Treponema sp.; assembly: GCF_024696245.1. Classification (GTDB taxonomy): domain Bacteria; phylum Spirochaetota; class Spirochaetia; order Treponematales; family Treponemataceae; genus Treponema_D. The sequence goes on along the minus strand of NZ_JAILGZ010000124.1, from coordinate 20,620 downwards.
GAATTGAAGACTGGTCTTTAAGAATTGTCTCTACCTTTGGAGAAAGGGAATAAAGTTCTTCAAGATTGTGAACAAATTCATTATCAGTAATGGCACCGCGAATTCTGGCACATTTAAGGGCAAGAAGGTAAAGGCAGGCCAGCTGTGTTGTATAGGCTTTTGTAGAAGCAACGGCAATTTCCGGACCAGCCCAGGTGTAAATAACGTCATCGGCTTCCCTGCTGATTGTAGAACCTACGCAGTTTGTAATTGCAATTACCCTTACACCGTTTTCTTTTGCAAGTCTTAAGGCGGCAAGAGTATCTGCTGTTTCTCCCGACTGACTTATTACGATAAATACGTCATCCTTTTTAAGGATAGGATTTCTGTAACGGAATTCTGATGCTGTATCTACCACAACAGGAACGCGGGCAAACTTTTCAAAGGCATAGCGGGCTACAACACTGGCATGATAGGAAGTTCCACAGGCTGTAATTACAATTCTTCCGGCATTTTTAAGGGCTTCATCAAAATTCAGGTTTTCAAAGACAATGTCCTGAGGCTTATTCTGATTAAAAACAAGGCGGGGATGAATTGTATCATGTAAAGCTTTAGACTGTTCATGGATTTCTTTAAGCATGTAGTGGGCATAACCATTTTTCTTTGCTGCAGAAATATCCCATTCAACATGATAAGGCTGCTTGATTATTTTATTTCCGTCTTCATCAAAAAGATCTACATGGTCTTCGTAAAGAACGGCAATTTCTTTCTGTTCAAGGAAGTAAACGTCCCTGGTGTATTCAAGAACTGCAGGTACATCACTGGCGATAAAGTTTTCTCCCTTACCAAGTCCTACGATAAGAGGGCTTTCTTTTCTTGCGGCAATTACACGGTCAGGATAATCTGAACATACAACACCGATTGCATAGCTGCCTTCCAGTTTTTTAAGGGAAGCAACTACTGCCTGAAAAATATCACCAAACTGTTCGTAATAATAGTTAATTGTATGAGCAATAACTTCTGTATCTGTCTGGCTCTTAAAGACAATTCCTTCTCCCTGGAGCCAGGCCTTTAACTTAGCATAGTTTTCTATAATACCATTGTGAACTATGGCAATTGTTCCGCTTTCGTTAAGATGAGGATGAGCATTCACTTCACTTGGTTCACCATGAGTAGCCCACCTTGTATGACCAATACCCATCTTTCCTTTAATAAACTTTGATGTTTCTTCTATAAGCTGAATTTCACGCTGTTCACATTCAGCATCGGTCATATCTTTATTAGTTTTAATAACCTGATCTGTAATATCTTCTACAAGATTTTTAAGTGCACCCTTTACCTTGCGGACTACTATATCTTCGTCTTCAAGAACTGCAATACCGGCACTGTCATAACCACGATATTCAAGCTTTTTAAGGGCATTTACCAGAACTGGTGCTGCATATTTAGAACCAATATAACCTACTATTCCACACATAAAAACCTCATTTGAGTATTTATAGATTCATATTTTATATCCTTTTAGTTTAACGGATATTATAAGCCTTTTCTATAACAATATTATTGTAGAAAAAAGACGAACTTATTTTCTGCCGGCAAGAACCTTTTCTAAAACAGCTACAAGTTCCTTGTCGTAGCTGGGGCTGTCTTTTAATTCATCAAGGGCTGCAGGGGAAGTTTTAGCCCTATGGTAGGCACGGGCAGTTGTAAGGGAGACATAAGATTCTACGATTCTGAGCATTCTTGCTATAAGGGGGATTTCCTTTTCTTTATGGCCATCCGGATAACCGCTTCCATCCACGTTTTCGTGATGACAGATGGCTGCCTGCATAAAAAAGAACTGCCATTTTTCCGGTATAAAGGCTAGCCTGTCCTGAAAACGCATTACGTGGGTCTTTACAAGGTTTCTTTCTTCCTGAGTAAGAATCTCTGTCATAAAAATATAGCCCGGAACATCAAGAAAGCCTATGTCATAAATCATGGCTGCACAAAAATAAAGGGCCTGGTCTAATTTTTCCATATTTAAAGCCAGGGTCATTTTATAAATAATGTCACTTACAAGATTTACGTTATTTATACGGCCGGTATGTTCATCAATGGCAAGACCTGTTTCCCAGCAGCGAAGGGCAAGGTTATGAAGACGGCCTGCTTCTACTCCATCTATTGAAAAACAGTCCATGGAATGCATTTTCTGCAGGAAATTCTTCTTATGAATTTTAAAGAGGTTTTTCTTCCATATACTCTTAATGATTGTCCAGACAATAAAGGCAATAAACAAAAGAAAAAGAACAACCCCGATTCCAATAAAAAGAGGGATTACATCCATGCCTTCTTCTGTTCCGGAAGCACTTGATGAGAAAATAGAAGCCAAGATTTCTTTTATATCGCTGAACATATACTGCCTAAAACCTGCTGCCTCTTATTATAAATATAAGTTTCACTAAATTCCATTCTTTTATTTTCCGATAATAAGAGTATGAAATTGTCACTTTTAAAAATCAGTATGTTTTCTTTATTTTTTACCGGGGGAATGGTTTTTGCTCAGATAAATCCTCTTTATCAGCTTCCGGAACATTTACCTGCAAAGCCTGATAAAAAAATGCCCCTTCTTACTGGAACAGACAGCGGTCTCTATAAAGTTCAGTCTAATGGAATATCAGAAGCTCTCTGGGTCGATGGCAAAGTTGACCAGATTTATAAAACACAGGACAAGTGGTATTTTCTTACAGACAAGGGAATTATTTCTTCCAGTGATTTACAGACCTTTGAAGAATGTAATAACGGACTCCCTTTTCTTACTATAAAAACTTACGAAAATAAAACAAAAAATCTCTTAAAGCAGTCGGCTATTCTTAAAGACTTGTCCGTAGATCCTGTTAACCCCCTTACTATGGTTACAGCTACTAAAGACAATGTTTACCTTACAAGAGACGGTGGAAAAGCCTGGAAGTCAATCGGTTCCATGAGTAAAAATTCCAGCGGAATGAAGGCAGTTGCTGTTGCCAGTATGCCTGTTTATGATTCAAAGGGAAACATTAAGTCTACAGAAACAATTGTTTTTATGAGCCACCCAATCTACGGCTTCAGCTGGTATAATGCAGACAGCTCTTCTGCAAAGTGGCACGATGTTTCTTCTGGTTTTGCTGCCATGCCAAGCCTTACCCAGCCTGACGAAATCGCAGACATTCTTCCTGTAATCTGTAAAACAAAAGAAGGCCTTGCTTACTGTGACATTTATATTTCCCAGACCTTCCTTCCAAAGCTTTACATTTTTGACTGGAGAAACAAGAAGGCAGAAAAACTTTACGAAAGCAGTGAACAGTGTGACACCATAGACGGACTCTGGCTTTGCGGTACAGATATCTGGTTCAGTTCCATGGGACAGCTGAATTCATTTTCTCTTGAAGACCAGAAATTAAATGACATTACTAAAAAGACTAAAAAGTGGCTGTGGCTTTTAAATTCATCATCTGCAAATATAAACGCAGCTTATGTTCCGGAAATTATCTCCGGCTTAAAATTCCCGCTGCAGCTGTCAGAACTCTGGCTTTTAAAACCAGACCATTCCCTTTCACACTATGATGGAATTGCTGACGGTAAAAAAGCTGTTTATGCTTCTGCCTATCAGATGAGAAACTCTTCCGGCATTACCAAGTACCGCAAGATTCTTAAGGACAACAAACTTAATGCCCTTGTTGTAGACATGAAGGATGATTACGGTTACCTGCGCTTTGAACCGGAAAGTCCCCTTCTTAAAAAGAAAGGAAAAGTTACCAGCTATAAAATCGACCTTACAAATTTTGTACAGGAATATAAAAAAGACGGAACCTATTTAATCGGTCGTATTGTTGTATTTAAAGACAAAAATCTTGCCAGCTACGATAAAGGAAAATACGCAGTCTGGGATTCTTCAAAAAATGCTCCATGGGTTGGAACCAGGGGAATGGAAGACGTTCTTGATGAAGAAGGCAATCCAACTGGTGAACAGAAGATGGGCTACTATGACGAAAACTGGGTTGATCCTTACAGTGAAGAAGTATGGGAATACAATGTAGAAATTGCCAGGGAATTAATCCGCCGTGGTTTTGATGAAGTTCAGTTTGACTACATCCGCTTTCCTACAGACGGACTTAACCTGGGTAAGGCAAACTTTAGATGGAGAGACTCTGGCATGGATAAAGAAAGTGCCCTTACCTCTTTCTTAAGATATGCAAGACAGAATATTGATGCCCCAATCGGTATTGATATTTACGGTGCCAACGGATGGTACAGAACCGGCGCAAGAACAGGCCAGGATGTTGAACTTTTAAGCCGCTATGTTGACGTAATCTGTCCTATGTATTATCCGTCTCACTTTGAACAGGACTTTCTTGAATACAAGCCGGCAATTGAACGCCCTTACAGAATCTACTTCTTTGGAAGTTACAGAAACTCTGTTATCGGAAGAAACCGGGTTATTATCCGCCCGTGGATTCAGGCATTTTATATGAGGGTCCGCTACGACAAGGCTTACTATGACAAGAATTATGTTCAGAGGGAAATCTTTGGTACAAGAGACGGTCTGGACAGAGGTTATATGTACTGGAACAATTCAGGGGGATACTACGAAGATATTTCTCCTGACCCGGATGATCTTGAAGAATCACCATGGAAGGCCAATGAAAGTGATTTACAAAAAAGGCTTCCTGCATTCAGTTCACCAAAAGAAGATGACGGAATGCTTTCTTTAAGTCCGGAACAGATTCTGCAGAAACAGAAGCAGACTTACGATGAAATCATCACCATGCTCAACACAGTTCTTGATCAGGAATGGACAGAAACTGCTGACAATGGAAATAAAAGCTCAATATTCCTTTACGTACCACTGGAATAAGAAAGCCCTAATATAAAAAAGAAGGTACCTGCATGACAAACACAGGATATACTCCGGAAGAACCTATTGCCGCCATAGCAACAGCCCTTGCCCCTGGTGCAATAGGTATCGTTCGTGTTTCCGGAAAAGGTTCTATTGAACTGGTTAGCAAAGTTTTCTCAAGACCAGAAGCTCTTTTAAATGCAAAGGGCTATTCCCTTGTATATGGATGGATTACTGCCCCGGAAAAAATTGACGAAGTAATGGCAGGAGTTTACCGGGCCCCAAAAAGTTTTACCGGAGAAGACATGGTAGAAATTTTCTGTCATGGAGGAATCTCTGTTGTTACTACAATACACAAAATTTTACTTGCCAATGGATTCAGGCAGGCAGAAAGAGGTGAATTTACATTCAGGGCTTACATCAACGGAAAAACTGATTTAACAAAAGCCGAAGCTGTAAGGGAAATCATAGACAGTAAAACAGATACTTCCAGAGGCCGTGCTGCAGGAAGACTTGCAGGCAACCTTTATGAAGAAATTGATTCAATAAAAAAATACATAGTTGATACTCTTGCAGAAATAGAAGTTGGAATTGAATATCCGGAAGACGAAGAAACAATTGCCGACTCATTTGATACAGGCAAACTTATAAAAGTAAAGGAGAGACTTTCTTCCCTGGCTGCTTCATGGAAAAGCGAAAAACTTTATCAGGACGGAGCAAGGGTTGTTCTCTGCGGAAAAACCAATGCCGGAAAATCCAGCCTCTTTAATGCCCTCCTTAAAGAAGAAAGGGCAATTGTCAGTGACATTGAAGGAACTACAAGAGACTGGCTTGAAAGCTGGGTAAGCTTTGACGGAATCCCAGCCCGCCTTTTTGACACAGCCGGTCTTAGAAAAACTGACGACGTAATCGAAGCAAAAGGTGTAGAAATTACCAGGGACTTAAGCAAAGAAGCTGACCTTATTCTTTACCTTATAGATTCAAATGCAGGAATAACTAAAGAAGACTGTGACTTTATTACTTCTCAAAAAAATATTCCTTTAATAATCGTCCTTAATAAATGCGATAAGGCTGATGCAGATTCAATTAAAATTCCGGAAGAACTTTCTGACTTTAAGAAGGTTATGATTTCTGCAAAAAATTCCAGCGGTCTTGAAAGCCTGACCCTTACTGTAAAGGAACTCCTCTTTAAAGATAAATCTACTGCACCAAACCAGGCAGGACTTGGTTCTGCAAGACAGAAGGTTTCTATAGAAGAAGCACTGGAACGCATAAACCATGCCCTTGAGATTTCTCAAAACGACGAATACGGTCTTGATGCAGTTGTTCAGGATCTTGAAGACTCCCTGGACAGTCTTGGAGAAGTTACCGGAGAAATAACACCGGATGATGTTCTTGGAAGCATCTTTGCAAACTTCTGTGTAGGAAAATAAAAATATTTTTACGGATATAAAAGGATAAATAAGGATAAGTTATGAAAAAATTTTTACTGGCTCTAAGCCTTGCATTTTCTCTCTTTGTTTCCTGTACCAACTATGAAGAAATGCGTATAGATTTAAGTACAGGCTGGGAATACTCCATTGATGGTGCTTCATACAAAGCCATCCCTGACCAGCAGCTGTCTAAACTGGAAGACCTTGTTCCCCATAAAATCGGCTTTATCTGGCTGAGACATTCTTTTACAGTTCCACCACAGCTTAACTCAGAAGACTTAGGTGTTTACCTTGGCCGCATAACCATGGCAGACGAAACAAGAGTTAACGGTCTCTTTATCGGAACTACAGGAAAATTCCGCCCGGCTGAATTCAGTGCATGGAACATTCCAAGATACTATGCTATTTCTAAAAAACTCATTAACCCAGAAAACAATTTTATTACTATTAAAATATGGTGCGACGGAGAAGCTTCCCTTGTTTCTAATCCATTTATCGGACTGCCGGAAGATGCCCGCCTTACCTATGCCAGGGAAAGTTTCTGGAACAGCAAGATTTACCTTATCTTTGCCTTCTTTAGTTTTGTAATTGGTTTTTATCACCTGGTAATTTTCTTAAGGCGCAGGGTAGAAAAAGAAAACCTTACTTTCTCCATCATTAACATTGTTAATGCCCTTTACCTTTCGGTAATGTATATATTTGAAATTCCTAACTTTCCACCGGATAATCTTTCATTCCTCTGGTTCCAGAAAATTTTCTCATGTACACTGCCATTTGTAATCGTTTTCTTTACAACTACTTTTGTATTCAACTTCCTTAAGGAAACAGAAAAGTTCCAGTTTATGCTGGCCCGACTTATTTTTTCTTTAATACCTGTATCCTTAATTTTTATGTCGGTTGACTACCCTACCCTTCATCAGATGGTACAGTACACTACCTTCTTCCTGATTCCTCTTATTATTTACCCTCTGGTAGTATTCATTAAGAATTTTAAAAAGCACCCTTCTCACTCTGTTGCCCTTCTTATTGGCTTTGTACCGACAGTTATACTTGCAATTTCTGACATTGTAATTCACTACGGCCTTAAGCTGAATGACATGACTTACTTTGCCCAGTTTGGATGGATGCTTACAATTATCGTTCTTCTTTACCTTATGGCAGGACGTTTTGCAAATGCCCGCAACCAGGCTGAATACCTTAACAAGAATCTTGAAAAAGAAGTTTCAAACAGAACGGACAGACTTTCTGAATCCATGAAAATGCTTGAAGACGAAAGAAATAAATCCCTTGAAGACTTGAGGCTTGCAGAACATGTACAACAGACCTTCTATCAGAAAGAACCACAGGCCCTTAGTAACTGGGATACTGCCCTTTACTTTAAGCCGGTATCAGGAATATCAAGAGACCTGTATGACTTCTTTATAAACAACAATAATCTTTACGGTGCAGGTCTTTTTGAAATCTCTGGAAACGGAATTGCTTCCGGTCTTGTAAGCATGCTGGCTAAAACCATAATCGACCAGAAATTTAAGGAAGGCTTTGGAGAAAAACTTTCTTCTGTAATGTCTTCTATAAACAGTACTATTGCTCAGACAAAAGGTAATATCCCTAACTATCTTACAGGTTCACTTTTACGCATAAAAGGTGATATAATTGAATACATAAACGGGGGAAGTTCAAAGCTTTACATGCGCCGTGAATCTACAGGAAAAGTTGCTTCCATTCAGGCACCTGCAAATGTTTCCGATGGTTCAAGCATACAGCTTGGAATTCCAGGCCAGTACCCTGAATTCAAGACTTTAAAGTTCTCCATGCAAAAGGATGACTGCCTTATTCTTTACACCAGCAGCTTTGCAGAGGCAGAAAACTCTTACGGAGTTCCATTCGGTTCTGAAAAGATAATAAGGGCACTTGCTTCTTCCGGAAAGGGAAATGCCCAGGATAAGCTTAAAACAATCATGGACATTTTTAACTTATATACAGCAGGGACAAATATCAAGGATGACATCACTGTTATAATCCTGCAGAAAAAGTAAAAAACGTAATCGGGTGGGGAAATTGCATTACGGGGAAATAAAAACTACTGATATCGCAAACGGAGAAGGTGTGCGTGTAACACTCTTTGTCTCCGGTTGCCGTATTCATTGTAAGGGCTGCTTTAATTCCATGACCTGGGATTTTAACTACGGCAAGCCCTATACTTTTGAAACAGAAGAATTCATCATAAAAGCACTGGAACCAGAATACATAGCCGGTCTTACTGTTCTTGGGGGAGAACCTATGGAACCGGAAAACCAGCGTGTTCTGGTCAAGCTTATGCGCCGTGTAAAAGAAACTTATCCTTCAAAAACCATTTGGTGCTATTCCGGATATGTGTACGACAAAGACCTGCTGCCTCAGGACGGAAAAAAGCACTGCGAAGTAACAGATGAGCTCCTGTCATACATCAATGTTTTAGTCGACGGTCCTTTTATTCTTAAAGAAAAGGATATCACCCTTCAATTCAGAGGTTCCCGTAATCAGAGAATATTGAGGCTACGTTAAAAGGGCCTTAACTTGAATGTTTTACGCTAAACCTCTAAAATATCAGAATAATGAATAACATCAGTATTAAAGATTTTGTTGAAAAAAGAACTGTTGCAGCATTAGATTCTCTTCTTGCAACCGATGATATTACAGACATCATAAAAGCTTCTGTAATCCTTGCAGACTTTTTTGGTGCTGGTACTGCTTTTAAGAATATTGCAGACAATAAAGATGATTCAGAAGAAAAACTAATCAGCAGTTTTCATAACAATCTTGTACTTCTAATTCAGAAAACCTGGGTAGAAAAAAGTGATGAAACCCTTAAGGCTCAGGTCCTTTATCAGCTGGAAGAATTCTGTAAACAGATTACAGATAAAACTTATGCAGAAGCTTATCCACAGTTCTTCAGCATTCTCAACGATGTAGTTTACCTTATGTTTGGTACTCAGACCAAATCCCCCGATTTTGCAGAATACGCATTACGCATTGACCCCGAGTTCGGTATCTTCTGGTGGTATATACAAAGCCTGCCAAAAGATGCCGCCTGGTCACAAGATAAAAGCCGCATCGCAATTCTTCTTGGAATGTACTTCCTTGCTAATTACTAAATGAAACTATTGTGGTGGTTGTAAATACAGCCACCATTTTTTTTGGAGAAATATATGAACTTTGAAAACACATACAAATCTTTAAGAAAGGCCAGTGAGATTCTTGCCCAGCAGAATGCTGTTGATAAAAACAAGGCACTTAATGCAGTTGCCCAGGCCCTTAACAATCAGAGAGAAAAGATTCTTTCTGCAAATAAAAGTGACGTAGAAAATGCCAGGGCTAAAGGCACAAGCGAATCTTTAATTGACCGCCTTACCCTTACAGACAGCCGCATTGATTCAATTATCGACAGCCTTAAAATTGTAATCAGCCAGACAGATCCAATCGGAGAAGAAACAGCAGGATGGAAAACACCAAACGGACTTACTATCCGCCAGGTAAGGGTTCCACTTGGAGTAACTGCAATTATTTACGAAAGCCGTCCTAACGTAACGGTAGACGCCTTTAGTCTTGCATATAAAAGTTCCAACGCTATTTTACTCAGGGGTTCTTCTTCTGCCTATAATTCAAACAAGGCTATTGTAGAAGTAATCAAGGATGCACTTAAATCTGTAGAGGGTGGAATCCCTGATGCAATTGAACTTGTAGAAACAGACGGCTCTTCCCATGATGATGTTCAGCAGATTCTTACAGCTGTTGGCAAAATTGATGTTGTTCTTCCAAGAGGTGGAAAAAAGCTTATACAGAATGTTGTTTCCAATGCAAAGGTTCCTGTAATAGAAACAGGCAGCGGTGTATGCCACCTTTACATAGACCAATCAGCAGATATGGAAAAGGCAGTTACTATTGCAGAAAACGCAAAGATTCAGAGACCAAGCGTATGTAATGCCATTGAATGTATTCTTGTAAACAAAAATGTTGCAGAAAAATTCCTTCCAATGCTTAAGGCAAAATTTAACGGCAGGGTTAAGCTTCATGCTGATGAAAATGCTTACAAAATTCTTACAGCAGCTTCTGGAGATAACTCTTACATTCTTAAGGCAACAGAAGAAGACTTTGGAACAGAATACTTAGACTACGAATGCTGTATTAAAACAGCTGACTCTCTTGATGATGCAATCAGCTATATTAATTCACATAACACAAAGCACAGCGAAAGCATTATTACAGAAAACAGGGCAAATGCACGTATCTTCCAGAGCAGAATCGATGCAGCCTGTGTTTACGTAAATGCTTCTACCCGTTTTACAGATGGCGGCGAATTTGGTTTTGGTGCAGAACTTGGAATCAGTACACAGAAACTTCACGCAAGAGGTCCTATGGGAATTAAAGCCCTTACTACTACAAAGTACCTCATTGATGGTGACGGACAGATCCGCTAAAAATACAGCACTTAATAAAAGGAAATAATTATGACTATACAGGAAGCAATTCATTCAGCAAGAAAAATTGTAATTAAAATCGGAAGCAACACTCTGGCAAAAGCAGACGGTACCCAGAACACTGATTTTATGCAGAGCTTTGCAAAACAGTGCAAGACTTTAATTGACCAGGGCAAGCAGCTTGTTCTTGTAAGCTCAGGGGCTCAGGTAAGCGGAGTTTCTACTTTAAAGGAATGGGCACGCAAAAAGGATGTTCATTTTAGGCAGGCTCTCTGTGCCATTGGACAGGTTGAACTTATGGCTCAGTGGCGCAAGGCTTTTGCAGAACACGGCATTCACATTGGACAGCTGCTCTTTACAAAAGAAGATTTTGAAAATAACCACCGCTCACTTAATATCCGCAACACACTCTTTACCCTTGCAGACGAAGGTGTTGTTCCTATCATTAATGAAAACGACTCTGTAAGTACCGATGAATTTGCTATTGGAGACAACGACAATCTTTCTGCCCTTACAGCAATTCTCTGGAGTGCAGACCTTCTTATTCTCTTTAGCGACATTGACGGTATTTTTACTGATAACCCTAAGACAAATAAAGATGCAAAACTTATTGAAGAAGTAAAATCCATACCTGACCTTAGAAAGTCAATTACCATTGGCGGAACAAATTCTTTTGGTACAGGGGGAATCGAAACAAAGATTCAGGCTGCAGAAAAATCTACAGTTTACGGAATTCCAATGCTTCTTGCTAACGGCGGCAAGGAAAATATTCTTGTTGAACTTTCTGAAGGCAAAAGCAAGGGTACGCTTTTTTTAGCTGAATAAAACAGCAGGATAATTCAAAAACAATATAAGGAGAGAAAAATGAATTCACTGGCTTTTATCGGAATGGGAAACATGGCTCAGGCTTTATGCGCCGGCTTTATTAAAAGCAAAAAAATTGATGCTTCAAAAATATTTGCATACGCACCAAACCAGAACAAGCTTAAGGCAAATGGACAGAAGTTTGGCTTTACTCCATGCTCATCCCTTAAGGAAGCTGTTTCTAAAGCAGATACAATTATAATGGCCTGCAAGCCTTACCAGATAGAAGACGTGCTCTCAGAAATTAAAAACGACCTTTCCGGAAAAGCCCTTATTTCTATTGCTTTAGGATGGAACTTTGAAAAATACGCACAGCATATAAACGTTAATAGACCGGCAAACAGTGATTACAATCATACAGATGTAGAAAACGTAAGAGTTCAGTTTGTAATGCCAAACACTCCTGCCATGGTAAGCGAAGGAGTTTTTCTTTTTGAAAAGTCAAACTCCCTTAAAGAAGATGAACGTAATCAGGTAAAAGAGCTTTTTGCCTGCCTGGGTACTGTAGAAGAATTGCCAGACAACCTTATGGGAATCGGCGGTGCAGTTACAGGATGCGGTCCTGCATTTGTAGACCTCTTTATTGAAGCCTATGCTGATGCTGCCGTTAAATATGGAATACCAAGAGCCAGTGCCTACAAACTTGTAAGCCAGACAGTTCTTGGCACTGCAAAACTTCAGCTTGAGACAGGAGAACACCCTGGGGTACTTAAGGACAATGTTTGTTCACCAGCAGGTTCTACAATCAGGGGAGTTACTTCTCTGGAAGAACATGGCTTACGTAACGCCTGCATTAAATCAATTGATGCAATAATGAATAGATAAAATTATTTATAATAAACCATGCGGTAATCCGCAAAGTTTTTAAAACCGGCCTTCTGGTAAGAATGAATTGCAGCTGCATTTTCTTTTCTTACAAAAAGGACGGTTTTTTTATTTTGCAGGGCACCGTGATTTACAAGACACTGAATCAGTTTACAGGCATAACCATGTCCACGATGTTCTTTAAGGGTATAGACCCCGCCTATCTGAAGATAATTTTCTGTAACTGCATTAGTCTGAGCCTTACTTACTAAAAGCCCATCATTTTCTACAGCCAGTATAAGTTGATTTTTAATACTATTATCAAGGGAAAATCTTTCTGCTGCAAGATTAACTTCTGTTTTCCAGTGAGGATAAACTTCTTCCCTAGAAAAATTCACCTGAAGGGGAAAAAGCTTTTCTGCCTGACTGCTGCTGCATTTAATTATTTTTTCTTCTTTACTTTGCAGCATAACCACTGCAGGAAGAGCTGCTTTGTATTCCATAAGATACATATCCCTGACTTCTCCGGGAAGAATATTTTTTTTCTGATAAAGAAGCTCTTCTATATTTTTAACACTGACAGCAGGACCAACTATACAAAAAACTTCATGAGTCTTAAAAAAGTCACTGAGGATTTTTTTAATGGAAGAATTTAATTCAGGTATATAAGATGTAAAACTCCTGCCCCTGTTAAAGGAAAAAACTCCGCAGACCTGACAGGGAGAAATAACACTTTCCTTTTTTAAAATAAGATAAACCGAACTTTCTTTATTTAAAATCCTTTCCATAAGTGCACAGTATTCCTTCTCGTGCTTTAACAAAAAATCATGGGCAGTATCAAATAATTCCGGGCACTGCTCTGCACACTTTAATGAATAGTTATACATATCTCCAATATAGCACCAGGAGGCCTTTAATTGCAAAGTCTTATATTCAAAAAAATCCGCTTTTAAGTTATCCTTATAGGTATGAGTTTAATTAAATTTAATGACGTATCTTTTTCTTATATTGATGATGAAAATACAAAGCTTGTATTTGACCATTTTACTGCTGAACTTCCGGAAGGTTTTGTAAGCCTTACAGGTCCTAATGGTTCCGGAAAGTCTACATTTCTTCTTCTTGCCAGCGGAAGAATTATTCCACAAAATGGTTTTGTTGAACTTAACGGCAAAAAAATTGCAGCTCTTGATGAAACAGAAAAAAATCTTGAAGCATCTGTAATTTATCAGAATATGGAATTTGAAAGCGAAGATAAAGTAGAAGAACTTTTAAAGACTGTATATAAAAATGGAAACTACAAGGGAAGTCATACAGGCATTAAAGACAGCAGCCAGAATCTTTATGATGAAGTAATTTCTGTTTTTGAACTTACAAACGTTCTTAAGCACGGACTTAAAGAAATCAGTAAGGGAGAAATTCAGAGAACCCTTCTTGCCTTTAGTATTCTTTACGGAAGCCGCAGCATTTTTATGGATGAACCTCTCTTTGCAATGGAAGCTTATCAAAAAGAAGCCGCTCTGGAATATTTAAGTCTCTACTGTAAAAAAAATAATATCAGCATTTATATTTCAATGCACGAACTGGACCTGACAAAAAAATATGCCCAGACAGTAATGCTCTTTTATCCAAACCGAGACATTTCTATGGGAAGTCCGGAAGAAGTTCTTACTGATGAAGATCTTGAAAAAGCTTACGGCTTCCCTGCAAATCTTCTTAAAAACAAAGAAGATATGACAAGAGAAAGTCTGATTCAGACCTCTGATGCAATTTTAAAAGTCCAGCAAAATTCAAAATAACATTTTTAAAAGGGATAAATAATAATGAAAAAATTTCTGCCTGTTTTACTATTCTGTTTAATTTCCTGCAACACATGCAATAAAAAAGAAAGCAAGACACTCCAGGAAGAAACTATAAAAAATAAAATTACTCCTGAAGAACTTTCTTATTTTATAGAAGCCTATCCGGATATAACTTTTACTTCTACCTATGACCAGAGTAAAGACGATTATAAAATCGAAATAAAAATGCCGGATGCAGAAGAAGCAGAAGTTCTCTACTGGTGTGAAGGCAGACTTCTTCCGGAAGAAGAACTGGTAAACAAGGACATGTACTGGAAAGTTCTTTATGACTATCCTAAAGAAATTCTTGACCCGGAAGATATGACAGAAGAGCAAAAGGAACAGCTTAAGGCTATGTCCAGTTCCCAGTCCAGAAGAAAAGGGCCGGGCTCACCTATGTTTATTTTTGACATAATCTATAATTCAAAATCACAAAAAGCAATTGAGCCATTAATTAAAAATACAACCTTCTTAAAAAGAAGAACAAGGATTCACAAAAGAATAGAAACTCCCCTTAAGAATGTAGAAAATAAAATTATAGAACTTAGTAAAAAAGATGAAGAAGTTAAAAAATTTTATGACGGACTAAAATCTTCAGATGCCTATTACTGGCGTTTAATAGACGGCACCAACAGAAAATCATTTCATTCACTTGGTGTAGCAATCGATGTAATACCAAAACGCATTACCGGAGAAATTTTCTGGAGCTGGGCAAAGGATCACAACCCTTCCGGCTGGATGGTACTTCCCCTTTCTAAAAGATGGATTCCCCCTTTAAAAGTAATTTCTATTTTTGAAAGCGAAGGATTTATCTGGGGCGGTAAATGGGCAATCTGGGACAACATGCATTTTGAATATCACCCTGAACTTATTTTATATAACGGGATAAAGCAATGAAAAAAATTTATTTTCTTACTGCAACTTTTTTAACAAGTGCACTTCTGACTTTAACAGCCTGCTCGGAAATCACAGGAGTAAAAGGTGAATATACCTACCGTACCACATCAACCTGCCCTTCTACCTGGAACCCTGCCGAATACCATAACGGATGTGAATCTACTGTCATTTCTTTAACAGCTACCGGTCTTTACGATTTTATAATGAACAAGACAAAAGACAATTACGAAGTTATATGTGAACTTGCAAGAGCATTCCCCCAGGATGTTACAAAAGAATATTCAGGCCGCTATGATATACCTGCTTTAGAACAATCAGGTTACGCCTGGAAATTTGATATGATTACACATGCAACCTGGGATGACGGAACTCCAATAAATGCTGACACAATTGGCTACACCTTAAGTCAATTTCTGAATCCTCAGATGAAAAACTACAGAGCTTCAAACTGGTATGAAGGAATGATGGCTTTAGTAAAAGGCTACGATTACTACGAAGGCAAATGCAGCTGGAATGAAGTTGGCTTTGTTAAAAATGACGATTATTCATTTACACTTATTTTTACAAAAAAGCTCACTCTCTTTCAGGTTGAATATGGAAGCACTTCAATTCTTTTGTTAAAGAAAGATCTTTTTGAAGCCGGTAAAAAAAAGACAGGAGAAATTATAAAAACAAACTATTGTACTGATGCATCAAACTCTCCTTCTTACGGGCCTTATAAAGTAAAAAGATTTCAGCAGGACAAAGAAATGCTGCTGGTAAAAAATCCCACATGGTTCGGTTACTATGACAATTATCACGATAACCAGTACCAGACAACAGCCGTTAACATTCAATACATAAATGAACACACTACAATATTGAATATGTTCCTTCAGGGAAAACTTGATGAAACTTCTTTAACTCCAAATGAATTAAAAATTTACGGCAACAGAATTTACAGAAAAACATCCCCCCTTTCTTATACATGGAAATTCAGCTTTAACATAGACAAAGAAAAACTAAAGAGCAAAAACAAAGATTCAGAAAATCATGTAATGCTCTCTTACCAGGATTTCAGGCATGCAATTTCTCTTTCGTTAAACAGACAGGAGATTACAGATACTATCTCTCCTTCTTCGGAAGCTGGTTTTGGACTTCTTAATAATCTTTATGTTTGCAATCCGGAAACAAATGAACTCTACAGGGAAAATCCTTTAGCAATAGAAAATCTCTGTAAAGTTTATGATGTTTCAAGTCCTCAGGATCTTACCGGCTACAATAAAAAACTTGCTGCAAAATATTTTGAATCTGCATATAAAAAAGCTCTTGCCAATGGCGATATAAAAGACAGTGATAAGTTTTACATAGACTTTCATACCTACAATACAAGTGAAACAAACATGAGGCTTATTACCTGCCTGCAGGATTCTATAAACGAAGCAGCAGCCGGCACTCCTTTTGAAAAGCGTATTATCATAAACCAGGTTACTGACGAAAACTATTATGTAAACATGAAAAACGGAAACGTTGACTGTGCAGTTACAGCATGGGGTGGTTCATCTTATGACCCCTATGGAATTACTGAATGTTACTGTTCCAAAACTTATTTAAATGAATATGGCTTTGAGCCTGAAGAAGAAAAACTTACAATTACAATAAATGGAAAAGAATATACAAAAACTTATGCTGACTGGAGTTATGAACTTAACGAAGGAAAGTATGCTTCTGAAAATTCAAACTTAAGGACAAACATACTTTCCCAGATAGAAGCAGGACTTCTTTTACATTACAACATGCTCCCTCTCTGGTATTCCACTTCTTCCTACCTTACTTCTCAAAGAATGATAGAAGGAAGTGACCACTACATAAATGCTCTTGTAGAATTTGGCGGAATAAGATTTAGAAGATGGAGCATGGATGACTACGACTGGGAAGTTTACTGTAAAGAAAACAATAACTCCCTGCGCTATTAAATATGATCCTTGTAACGCTCTGCTGTAATTATTCCATCTTTAACGTTTAACTTACAGATACGTGCGTTGCGGGCATCAAAAGCATCTGCATTAAGACCATCATTGTAATCACGGGCATGGTAAACTGCATACCACTGTCCCTCTTCCTTTATCATTGAATGATGACCTGTTCCTTCTTCAAATTCATTTGCCTTAAGAACTGGATGCCATGTATCAGGATCCGGATATTTTTCAAACTTAATTTTGCGAAGATCGCTTTCATTAGTTTTTGCACGGGCATATCCTATGTAATAAGTTGGCTGTTCAAAACAGTTGCCTGAATACATTACATACTGCCAGTCACCTTCCTTAAAATAAAAAGCCCCTTCTATTGTGTGCCAGTGCTGACCCTTCTTAAAACGATCCTTCTGATAAATCTCTTCATCAAGAGTTGCTTCTACAACTTTTACAGGTTTACCTTCTGCATGATAAGGATCTATAAGTTTATCTACAACAATATAAGTACCAACACGTTCACCTTCGTATTTGTTTGTTGAATAAAAAATAAAAAGCCCTGCATCTGTTTTTACAACATGAGAATCTATGGAGAAAGGTTCCATTAATTTCTGAATATTTGTAAAAGGACCAAGAGGATTATCTGCACAGGAAACATGCATACAACCCTTGTGACCTCCCTGATCAGGTACAGCTTCATCAATTTCTATTGAATTGTACATATAGAATTTTCCATCAAGTTCAATAACACTTGGTGCCCAGAAAGAACTTCTTCCAGGAAGAGTCATTACCTTGCCGTAATACTTCCATCCGCTAAGAAGACTGTCGCTCTGGTAAGCATAAATACCATCATGGCCTGTAACGTAAATATAATAACGGCCGCCAGCTTTTAAAATAAAAGGATCTGCCTGGCCAATGTAATGATCTGAATTTTTTTCGATTTCAAGTAAATGCATATTGTCCCTCTTATAAGTAAGACAATAAAAACATTAAAAGATTTTCCTGTCAACTACCTGATTATTAAGCAAAGGTAAAGGCATTACCCTCTACTCTTTTGCTCATGTAAGTAGCATTATCTGCAAGACGATAAATTTCTTCGTAGGTGATTTCTGAATCTTTTTTATAAAAAGCCACACCCATACTAAGGGTAATCTTTAATTCTTCCTGACCGGAAATTTTGATACTTTCAACTTTTGAAAAGAAGTTATTGATTAATTTAGATGCCTGAGTCCGCCCTTCTATTCCATGGACGTAAACAATAAATTCATCTCCACCAAGACGCATCTTTATATCTGTATCCCTGAATGAATCCCTTATAACTCCGGCAAGAGAAATTATTACTTCATCACCTACAACATGACCGTAATGATCATTAAACTTTTTAAAACAATCAATGTCAAAGAGACAGAACATTCCGTATTTTTTTTCTTCAATGCACTGACGTATTTTTTCCAAACCGCTTGCGTGATTTAAAAGGCCGGTCATCAAATCACTTTCTGATAATTTTACAAGTGTGCTTTCCCTTCTTTTTTGTTTATTAATATTATCCAGGGCAAACATATAATTATCATCATCAAGCCTGATATACCAGAGCCTGCACCAGCCCATTATTTTTATAAGAACTTCTTCGCTGATAATTTTTGTGTTTCTGGTTCTTTCAAGTAAAGTTTTAGGTTCCATAAAATTCATAAAGGATGCAACACTTGTTCCGTCTATGTAACGCCCGCTGATTTCCTGAACGGCAACACTGTAGCTGCTCATTCCTTCGATATAACGGCTAAAGGCTTCATCTCCCTTTATTACGTCATAAGTATTTTTCTTTATATTAATTGAATAACTGATCAGGAACATATCTGCCATGGCACCAAGTCGGCGCTCAGCTGTATTCATGGAGATACGTCGCTTTTCATTAAGATGGGCAAAAAAGAATATAATCAGGAAAATTATTACAAAGGCAAAGATACAGCTGATATAAACCTGCATAAGTTCCATGTAAAAATGAAAACTGTCATAAATTGTAACTGCATACCAGCCAAAGGAAATCTTTTTTGTAAACATAAAATACTGATTTCCATTCAGCCTAAAAGATTCAGTTACATTGTCATCAAAGGTAAGACGTTTGTTTTCTCTATCATAATATTTCTCCAGCACATTTGAATTTTTTACACCGTCACTAAAAACTTTACAAACATCTTTAGATGCAACAACAGTTCCCTGATCTGTAATTACAAATGTTGAATAGTCATTTGAATTATCAAGCAGGTCCAGAAAACTCTGCACATCCTTTATGCTAAAGTCAAAGGCAAGGACACTTTTTTTATCACTTAAAAGTTTACAGAGAGTAAGGTTCATTTCTTTAGTGCCGTAATCAATATAAGGACCAATTATCTGTAAGTCACCGTTGCCCTGGCAGGCTTTAATATACCATTCACGTTCCTGAGGAACAAATTCAGGATAATCAGAAAGTTTAAAATCATAAATCTCCGGATAATAACCGTCAAAAAGACCATAAAGATTACCATCCAGGGTTCTGCCAAAAATTTTATTGAATGCATTTGTTGAATCAAAAAGGTAAGCATCAAGTTCTTTTTTATAATCTTTTTCTGAAGAAAGAATTGTCTCTACACCGTTTTCTGTAAATTTCATAAAGTCCACAAGATGATTGATAAGATTATCTACTTTTGTGCCAAGCTCGGAGTTAATACCATTGCCAAGCTTAAACAATTTATCCTGGGAGAAATTATTGAATCGGTAAAAAATGTAAAATCCGTCTAAAAGAAAAATCAGCAAAGATATCAGTATAGATAATAAAAAATACTTGCTGAAACTCTGTCCCCTCTTCATCCTACATATATTCTAATCATAAAAGTCACAATTTTAAAACAAAAAAACACTTCCCTGGAAAAAAAGAATAAATTTTATTGCATTTTTATGGACTTTTCTTAAAAAATATTAAGATAAAATTAAGGTTGGAGTTCTTTTAGGGTCTGTTCAATAGATTCTCTTCTATAGTCCTTCTGCGGACTGGCAGGATGCAGTTTATCAGTATCTTCAAGAATTACATGATCAAGAGAAGTAATAACTGCTTTTTTCATAATTATATTAACTCTTTTATTTTTAACAATTTTTTAAATTACCACTTTTTTACATAAATTTAAAATAAACAGTTATGCAATATATGCACCAGAAAAAAATTTTTATAACATTACTCAGGAGATATAAATTCATTTTCTATTTTTTCAGTTTCATCAAAATAACAGGCAAAAACTCTTGTACAGTCCGGATTATTCTTTTTTAATTCTTTCAGGATTGTATCCAGCCTAGTTTTTGAAACATCCCGACTTACTGTAAAATCAATTTCATATTTCAACCCTTTTAGTTTTAATAATTCTTCAGGATTTTCTAATGGACAATACAAAAGATCTAAAAACAATAAGCCTTTTAAATTTTCAAACCCATTTATTTTTTTTATTTTTATCGATTCAAAGTGACATAACATTTACAGAAAAAAATAAAAACTTGAAATATATTTCACTTACTGATG
>NZ_JAILGZ010000122.1 GCF_024696245.1 Treponema sp. | reverse complement strand
TTCCTGGAACAACTTGAATCTTACATTCATTATTTTAATTATGAACGGGATTCAAGCGTTTTAGATTTTCGGACTCCAATTGAAGTACGAATGAAAAGTATGGTAGCATAAAACTGTCCAAAAAATTGGGTTCAGTTCATGTTACGTACTTCGCTAACCGCTCATCCTCCTCGGTCCCATTAAGGGCCCTGCGGTGGACGCCTGCGGCGGTACTCCATAGCCTGACGCAGATATGCAGAAATTTGTAAAAATGTGTAAAAAAGGTAATGTTTTTACTGTAAAAACGTGTAAAACTCCCCTCTTGTTTTTTGCAAATATGTGTAATTTCTCAGAATAAATAGTGTAAAAATGTGTAAAAATTGCTGAAATTTTTAATAAAAATGTGTAAATATGCAAAAATTCTTTAAGTAAAACGCGCCAAAGTCTGTATCGAAAACCTGCCAAAGTCTGTATCGAAAACGCGCCAAAGTCTGTATCAGAAACGCGCCAAAGTCTGTATCAGAAACACGCCAAAGTCTGTATCGGAAACACGCCAAAGTCTGTATCGAAAACGCGTCAAAGTCTGTATCGGAAACGCGCCAAAGTCTGTATCAAAAACCTGCCAAAGTCTGTATTTTGGCGGATATAATGGAAAATTTGCATAAGAATATGGGTAAAGGGACATAAATGTCCTTTTAAATGTCCCTTTAAATCTTAATTCGACTTGAACAGTTTCTGCTTGAAGAGGACGGGGTAGGGTAGGGGAAGTAGTAAAAAGTACGGGATTCCATAAATTGACGTGTGGGAAAATTTTGTTACAGAGTTAATTTTTATTATATTTAATTTATGGTTTATGGATATATTCGCGTCAGTACGGACAAACAATCAGTAGAAAATCAGCGTTTTGAAATTGAAGACTTTTGTAGTCATCATAAGATGAAAGTAGACTCTTGGATAGAAGAAACAATAAGTGGAACGGTAGAACCAGGAAGACGAGAACTTGGTAGACTTTTGGAAAAGGTAAAGAAAAATGATTTAATAATTTGTTCTGAATTAAGTCGTCTTGGAAGGAATCTTTTTATGATAATGTCGATTCTAAATCTTATTATGGAAAAAGATGCAAGAGTTTGGACGATAAAAGATAATTATCGTTTAGGTGATGATATTCAGAGTAAAGTATTAGCGTTTGCCTTTGGCTTAAGTGCAGAGATTGAACGAAATCTTATTAGTCAGCGAACAAAAGAAGCTCTTGAACGTAAAAAGGCTGAAGGTGTTAAACTTGGACGACCTCGAGGAATTAAAAATAAACATTATGAACTTGATGGGGCTGAACTACCGATTAGTGTAATGCTTTTGGCTGGTACAAGCATAAATCAAATGGCAAAATTATATGGAAAACATCGAATGACAATTCAACGATTTATTGCTAAAAGAAAACTAGATAGTAAAGAAAATCTTCAAAAAGTTAGAGGGATGTCGTAATAAGTTTTGCAAGTTCATCTATCATTTGTTTATCTTTAGGAATATGTTTGTACATTAAAGTTTTAATATCGTAAGTAAAACCATAAATTTTTGAATAAGATTTTTCATGTTCGTTTTTATAGTCGGCATGTGAATAACCAAAATACTGTAGTGGAGAATCATGTTGGCCTGGAAGAATAAAAGCGTTATAGATTGCTTTTTTATCAAGAACTTTTTTAACATCATGTGGAATTTTTTCTGGTTCTCTTTCAATAAATTCAGCATAAGCAAATTGTTTAACAATAGAACCTGTTCCTGGTAAATCATATGGGATTTTAGATAATCCATATTTATAGTATTTAGAATCAAGAATAAAAATCTTTTGATTTTCTTTTCCCCGGTTTGTAATCATAATCGTGTCAGGTCGCAGGGAATATTTTTTGTAAATGTCATTGTTCAAATTTGCCTGGCCTTTTCCTTCGATAAACCAGTGACATTTTGGATAGAATTTTTCCTTATCATCCTGGCCAAAAACTGAATCAATCAGCCCTTCCCATACCGATTCAAAATGTTCCGTTCCAAAATAGAAGTTTTTTGCTTCATCCGTTGAATCCTTGTAATCAATGATGAGGAGCATATTTTGAAAAAGCATGAGTTCTTTTTCGTCGAAAGTTTGAGAAATTTTACTTTTTACCACTGCCCTGAAAAGATTTGCATTAAAAGCTAAAGCCCCTTTTTGCGGCATAAAAGAGGAAAATATCCAGCCGATTTTTGAAAAACTTTCGTAAACAAGGTATTTGTGAATCTGGCTGATAAGTTCGTTTTCATTATGATTAGTTCGCTTTCTAATAAAATCAAGATAAATTACAGAATCATCGATTAACTGAGGGCGAATCTGTTTAATTGTCCTGCTCCAGTTGATTTTTCCAGAAGATGATTTTTTGTAAAGTGCTTGACTTTCCGAATAATAGCCCTTGTTCATAAAATCAGAAATAAGATACATATAGGCATGAATAGGAAATTGATTCGAATAATCTTTTGCAGAGGAAGCGTGAATAAAAGAATCCTTTCGGTCAGAAAAAGATGCAAGTACAGAAATAAGGTTCAATATGTCCCGGCGGATTTCCTTTTCGTCCTCTGATTTAGTATAGCCTAAAGGGAATTGAACAGAGACTTTTCCGTTTTCATATTTTAAGCCCACAAATTCATCGCCCTGTAATTTTGCATCATAAATGCAGGCATCTTTTAGAGAAAAATCTGAAATCTTTTCTTCTCCCTGATTTATCATTCTTGTTTTTCTTCTCTATCACTTGCAGAATCAGGGTTCTGCACTGCGGAAGAGATAAAACTTGTATCCTTAAAAATGCTCCAGTTACAGATAGCTTCATCTCCATTTTTAAAGGTCTGAACGATAGTTTCCAGGCTTACAGCTTTATCTTTAATATCAAAAATTTCGTCCCGGTTGAACTTAAAGGCATCGTCCCAAAGATATTTAAGGACCTTTTCTGCAAAAGTCTCTTTTGAGATTTCTCCCTCTTCAGCCTTTACAAACCAGCAGCCCAGTCGCTTGTCTTCCATGCTGCTCATTCCCATTGAAGAAGACATTTCTCCAATCTTTTTATTAATATGAGTCTGAAAGGCTTCCCAAGTAACATCACTTCCGCCGATTTTTGCATTGCGCTGACTTTCTGCATCCTTCCCTTTAAACTTGTTTTCTATAAGTTTCATATCCCAGCGGCGTTGAAAAGCGTTGTCGAGAGTGAAAACATTCTGGTCGCTGGTGTTCATAGTGGCGTAGAGAGAAAGGTTTGGAGGAAGACGGATAGAAGAGTTTTCCGTAAAATCAATTTCCCCAATTTTTTTGCTTGATGGCGGATTTTTTTCTGAATAACGGTCGTCCTCACTTCGAATAAAGGCGTTGATATCCAAGTTATCTATTGAGTATGAACTCCAGCCGTCAGCTTTTCTATCAAGCAGTTGAAACAAGTCGCCAAAAATTGCCGCAGCATTTCCTCGATTGATTTCTTCGATTATCAGGAAATATGGTTTATCTGGATTCTTTAAAGCTTTCTTCAAAATTCTAGAAAAAGGCCCAGCCTTAAATCGGTAATCTATTCCCTCTGAATCCTGAACCGGCAAAATTTGACCAACAAAATCAGCATTAGTGTATTCAGGATGAAAAACCACACGCATTTTTTGTTCATCTGGGATGTCTTTTATAATCTCATTTATTTTGTGAGATTTTCCTGAGCCAGGTACGCCGTAGTAGATGGTTTGGGATGAAGTGAGGGTGTTTTTATTTTTTGTGCTTTCCTGAATTTCCATGATTTCCTCCATAATTGATATCTCATCCATGTATTTTTGATAATCTTCTGCTGTTTCTCCAGTCCAATATGAATTGCAGTTTATGATTTCAAATAGGTCTGCTTCATTATCTCTTGTAATCCCTTTAGTTTTCAATTTGATTCCATTATCATCCTCAGTAAAGCATCCTGTATAATTCAGTGTTTTTATCATTTCTCGAATTTGCCGCTCCGAGTGGTTCCAAATATGTTCATTTTTCACCGTATTAATATTTTGAGGAATATTAGAATCTTTTCGATACTGGATTATTTGATTAGCGGTTAGTAACAAATTATAGTTTTGTCTCTTTGCTAAATCATCGTTATAAAAGATAAAATTTTCAATTTCATCTTTTGTTAAGAATGCGGTTTTTATATCAGTTAAAGAGAGTATATGAAGAATTTTTACAATATCTCTCATGGGAGCAAGTAATATCTTGTCGTTAATTGAATTCTCATAATCAGCAGATGTTCTTGGATTTGGGAATTGAAATTTTTTTATAAAATTCAATACAACTTTCCTTGTATTTCCTTTTGAAGCAAGTTTTGCACAATTCCCCTTTGCCTTAAGGTTGAAATAAAAACCAACAGTCATAAAATTGTTATTCTTACTCTTATCTTCTGATGCCGAAGGGACAGTGTCGGTTAAAAATGCATTAGAAGCTTCTTTCAGGATTTCGTCCAAAGAAGTAATACGTAAATCATTTGTAAAATTATAATGATACATTGTTATCTCCTAATTGCTTATATAAATCGTTTATGGCTTTTGCTATGTTTTTAGCAAGTTGAGGTGGAACTGCATTTCCAATCATTTGATAGGCATTTCCTCTGCTTCCAATGAAATTGAAATCATCATCGAATGATTGAAGCCGAGCGGCTTCACGAACAGTAATGCTTCTTGCTTGCTTTGAGTCGTAATGTATGAATCTATTTCCGTCTTTATAAAGATGTGCAATTATTGTTGTGCTTGGCTTGTCTGCCTCAAGAACGTGATAGCGATGAATTGGGGACTTTGAACCGACCTTTTCTGCATATAACTCCGTTATTTTTTTTGAATCATATTCAAATCGGCCAGTCTCAATATCTTCTGCCAATGTTCTGAATGTTCCCATGTCACGAATATTCTGATATCGAGGTTCATGCCATGTAATATTTGATTTTGGAACTTTGTACGCCTCGTGTTTTGAATGATGCTCCTCATCAAAATAAGGTGTAATTTTCGGCAAATCCCCAATAGCTTGTTTTACTGTGAGGTGGTTGTTTGATTTGTATTTTGGAAGAATCGAAGTATAGAAACCTTCGAGAATTTTCTGGCAGTCTCTAGTTTTCGCCTGCTTGATTCCAACTATTACAATTCTTTCGCGGTTTTGAGGAACGTTGTAATCATTTGCATTCACCTTTGCTTTCCTCAGATCATCAACGATTTCGTATCCAATCGATTTAAATGAGGACTGTATGAGTTCTGAAATTTTCACGCCATTTGGGGCTGCCGACAAAATTCCTGGAACATTTTCAAAAACAAACAGTTTTGGCTGGTATCTTTTTACAACAGAAAGATAATGTTCAAAGAGAAAGTTTCTATAATCATCATTCATGCCGTTTTCATCACGAACACGTCCCGCAACAGAATATGCCTGACAAGGCGGCCCGCCAATGATAATGTCTATTCCATTTTCCGCATTAACATAATAATCCAGACCTTTGCTTTCTCCGAATTCTTCATCGTTCCATCCATTAAACAATTCGTCCTCTCGCTGAATATCAAAATTCATAACACGTTCATCTGCGTCTGCTTCAGCATATTTTGTCTTGAGACGATTTCGCATGGTATTAACCTGAGGTTTCAACCATTCAACAGAGGCAATTTCTTTATATAGTCCTGTCTGTAAAAATCCATCCGTTAGTCCACCACACCCGGCAAAAAGATCAATCATTTTAATCATTGTCTTTCTGCTCCAGATACTTTTTGAGTTGCTCTGCTATTGCTTTTCCCAGTAATGGAGGAACTGCATTTCCAACTTGCCTGTACTGCTGAGCTTTAGTACCGTAGAAAATAAAATCATCTGGAAAACTTTGAAGTCTTGCACTTTCGCGAACTGTTGGTATTCTGTTGTACTTGTAGTGAAAATGAGACCTATGGCAAGTGTTAATCGTTAAAGAAGGCTTTTTGCTGTGATAGCGGGTAAGTGCTTCATGGTACTTATAAATTCCTTCATATTCTTTTGGTAGGGCTTTGTAATTTTTACCTTCCGGTATCATTGCGAGGAATTTCAAAGTTTTTTCATCATGGAGCGTTCCAATGTGATTATGAATTTCATTGGAATTTGCACGCATTAAGCGCTGATATTCTGATTTTGGTTGGCAAGGATATTTTTGAACCTCATCACCATAAATACCCTCTAATGCCGGTAAATCATTTATTGCCTGTTCGCAAGTTATATAATGGTCTTTGTCTAAAACTGGAGATGGAAATTTAAATGCCTGAGTCTTGTCTCGAAGACCTACAAAGAAAACTCTTTTACGAATTTGAGGAATTCCAAAATCAGGTGCATACAGCAATTTTGGAATCATCGTGTAACCGATTTCCTTAAAATCAGCTACGATTCTTTTTGCCCCAATGCCACCGTTTGTCTGCAGCATTCCTGGAACATTTTCTAAGAGGACCGCTTTAGGTTTAGTACGGTCAGCAAGTTTGACCATTGCCGAATAAAGACGATTTCTTTTATCATCTTTGTTTCGGGGGCCTGCTATAGAAAAACCCTGGCAAGGAGGTCCACCAATAAGAACATCAAGTTCAAGATTGTTTTTTTTGAGGTAATTGGTTATGTAGGAAATGTTGTCGTGATTGAAAAGATCTAGTTTTACTGCTTTTGCAGTGCCATGATTTTTTTGAAAAGTTTCAAGTGCAGCATCATCAAAATCTATGCCGAGTAAAACATTGTAACCTGCATCTAAGAATCCCTTAGAAAGACCGCCACATCCGCAGAATAAATCTATACAGTTGAGTTTAGTGGGCGTTGCGGGGGTGTCTCCTTCAGAAGGGGTAGCATAAGACACGCTAGTGGCTGGAGCGAGGGGAAGGCATTCCCCCTCTGGAGAGCACTTTAAACGGTCGTTTTTGGTGGCAGTACAATTTTTAAATATGCAACAAAAGCTGCATTAGCTGATTCAAAAAACTGAATTGAAGGTGAAAAAGCAATATGTTATAATGAGGAGAAGAGGAGGTACATTATGACTTATGGAAAACCAATTTCATGGCGCGATTTTCCTGATTCACCTGGAAAACGAATTCTTGAGGAAATATTGACAACACCTCGTCCAGACTTTACGCAACTTGATAAAGATGTCGCTGCTTATGAAAAAAAACGGGCACAAGAAAGGAAATTGAGAACTACAGAGAAGGATCAAAAATGAACTATTTGCCGATAAAAACGGAAACTTTTTATTATCAGCATTTATTTGATTCTGAAGATAATATTCAAGCTATCAGGTCTTTTTCAGTATCTCAAAAATCTGGCAAAGGATTGGAAGATTATTTGAAACTTTTGGCAGCTCCAGAAGAAGACGATAACATTGCAAGAACATATTTAGTAAAAGATAATGAAACTCACGAAATCGCTTCATATTTTACGTTGAAATCTGGACTTTTTACATTGGAGTTGTCAGATAACCAGTTTTTTACGGTACCTTCCATTGAATTATCAAACTTTTCGGTAAATTCATCTTATCGAAAACAGCATCCTGAACTCTCAGAAATTGGTAAAACAACATTTAGGGAATTTATTCTTCCTCTGGCCCGTTTTATACAGTCTTTTCTAGGCGCAAAAGCTTTATATATTTATGCTCTCCCTGAAGATAAACTCATTGAGCACTATAAAGAAATGGGCTTTTCTCGTCTTTCCAAAGAAAAAGAAAAATACGTCCATTCTCATGTAAAGCCCAAATATGACGAAGGCTGTATTTTTATGTATCAGATTTTATAAACGGTGTCATTCATTGACACTGTACTATATTATAATGGAATTAATATGAACGAAGAAATTAATACAAACAACAACACCAAAAACGACCGTTTTTTGTGGCACTTTTGTAGGAAATAGGGAATGCTGAAAGATTTATTTACAAAATTTACAAATAATTATTTAGCCTCAACGAGAGAAGAGTTTACAAATCATCCTATTGGTACTCTTGTAAGAGCAACTATTCCAAACGAAATTTTTAAAACCAATATTATCAATGAAAATGATTATCAAATTAAAGGTAGTGTAGGACAGGGAAACTGGGCTGCGATTCCTTGGATTTGTATTTTTGATAAAAAAATTACAACTACTGCCCAAGAAGGAATATATATAGTTTATCTTTTGTCTAAAAATGGAGAATCATTATATTTAACTTTAAATCAGGGATGTACAAAAGTTAAAAACGATAAAGGAAAAATTGATGCAATTCAGTATTTACATGACACTGCAAATAAAATCCAACAAAAAATAAAAACAACCGATTTTCAAGTTGGCCCTAATATAAATCTTGGTTCTGATATAAGCGAACTTGGTCAGCTCTATACAGAAGGAACTATCTTTTTTAAGGAATACAAACAAAACTTAATACCAGAAGACAATGTTTTGCAAGATGATTTAAAAAAAATGATTTCCCTTTATAAAGAATATGCAAATACTTTTTTAAAAGATGAAAAGACGCTCACCCCTCCCCAAAATTCAAATGAGGTACTTGCAATGAAAGAAGATTTATCAAACGAAATTTATTATGGAGTTCCAGGAACTGGTAAGACTTATAAAATTCAGCAGGATTATATTAATAATCCACAAAAAGAAGAAAATACAATTACGATAACCTTTCATCAATCATTTAGCTATGAAGAATTTGTTGAAGGTATCAGAGCAAAGGTAAACGCAAGTACAAATCAGATTGAGTATAAAGTTGAACCTGGTATTTTTTACAAGGCCTGTGAAAAAGCGGCAAAACTTGCAGGTTATGATTCTATTTTAGAAATGATAGAAGATGATGAGCGGGCTGAAAAAATTCAAGACGCAATTGATAATGGCAAAATTGTTTATTTTTGTATTGATGAAATTAACCGTGGTAATATAGCTTCAATTTTTGGAGAGTTGATTTCTTTGATAGAAGTCTCAAAAAGATGTGGCGCTGATCCAAAAACAGAATTGGTTGTAACACTTCCTTATTCTGGACAGAAATTTGCTGTTCCGGCTAATTTGAAAATTATCGGAACAATGAATACTGCAGATCGTTCCATTCAGCTGCTTGATTCAGCTCTAAGACGAAGATTTCGTTTTATCGAATGTAAGCCAGAATATTCTGGATATAATCAAAAAGCTTCAAGAATATTGAAATCTATAAATAACAGAATTCGTGTCTTGCTAGGAAAAGACTATCAAATTGGGCAGGCATATTTCATCAATATTTCTAGCGAAAATGAAGATGTAGAAATCTTTGAATGTCTTAGAGATAAAATCATTCCCCTTTTGGAGGAATATTTTTATGGTGAAACACAAAAGATTAGAATGGTTTTAAATGAGTATGAAGACTTTTCAAATTCGACTGCAAATAGTTTTTATATGGAAGATAATGAAGCAATTAATTCTATGGAAGATTATGTGGATTCTCCCCAAATTTATAAATTAAATGAGAATTTGCTCACGGTAAAGACAACAGAACAAGCAAAGAATTTTATTGACCATATTGAATAAAAATGAAGACGATAAAAACAGCATTTGAGTATTCATCAATTTATCCTGAAGGCGTTTCTTGCTCTAAGTTTGATGCAGTTTTACCAAGAAAAAGTTTTGATAATCTGTGGAATTTCATTCTTGAAAATTCTGATTCAGACATGGATTCTATTATGTCCATTCATTCAAAGCTTGGGAAAAGATATATCAAGACCAATAAATTTGTTGGAACAATTCAGACTAGTGATGGCTTATCTATAGAAATCCTTCCAAAAATTTATGATCATGATGAATCAAACAAGGAAGTAAAATACGATGCAGATGAATCTCGTGTGGTTTTTCTAAAAATGCTTGCTGCCCTCGTTCAGGAAAAAGCAAAGACTTTTCAGTTTGCAGATGTTGAATCGAAAAAAAACTTCCCAATTCTTGAGTACTATATCTACAATTATATTCAGGAAGTGGAAAAACTTTTATCTCATGGCTTAAAAAATAATTATACAAAAATTGATGAAAATGAAAAATTTCTTAAGGGTAAGCTTTTAGTTAATAAGCAGATTACAAAAAATGGGACTAATAAAGAGAGATTTTATGTTAGATATTCAAAATATCTTCTTAATATTCCTCATAATAGAATTTTAAAAACGACTTTGGATAAGCTTTTCTTCACTTCTGCAAATCATCAAAATCGAAATCATCTAAAAAAGCTTCAATTGATTTTTGAAGGAATTCCTTTTTCGGAAAATATTGATTTAGATTTACAACAAGCCTTAAACGGAAACAGAACTCTTGCAATGTATGATTTATTGATTAAGTGGAGTGCTCAAATTCTAAAAGGTAAAGGCTTTACTCCATTTACTGGAGAGCATTACAATCAGGCACTTCTATTTCCTGCTGAAAAACTTTTTGAATGTTATATTGCGAAACTCTTTAAGAAATATGCCCGGGATTATGTTACAAATACTCAACATTCAAAATTTTATTTGATAGATAGGCATCGTAGTGAAAAACATGGTATTTTTAAAATACGTCCGGATATGTTTTTAGATGCAAAAAATTATGATGAGGCGGGGCAAGAAATTGGAACTCAGGATATTATTATTGATACTAAATGGAAATGCCTTGATGAAAACAATCTTCGTGAAAATTATTTAATAGATGTAAAAGATATTTATCAATTGTTTGCTTATGGAGAAAAATATGGCTTTAAGCTTCACAAAGGTAAAATAAAGCCAATCTTGATTTTACTCTATCCATGTACTAAGAACTTCAAAAATCCATTACCTCGCTTTGATTATTATGCAGAAGAAAAAGATTATGGATTGTATCTTTATGTTTTACCTTTCGATTTATCGGAAAAGGAGCCTCAGTTTCAGATTCAAAAGATTCTTAACATGGTAAAGGAAAAAAAGAATTTTATTTCGCAAGAAGAAATTTCTGAATATTGGAGAATACATTGAAAAAAAATATTAATAATATTAAATTGCACTTATAACAGCCATGAAACAAATCACAGTAAGCGGAGCTATCATCCTCCGTACAAATCCAGCTACTCATCAAAAAGAAGTGTTCGCCACCCAGAGGGGTTATGGTGACTATAAGGACGGCTGGGAGATTCCCGGTGGTAAGCTGGAAGAAGGGGAGAGCCCTGAGGCTTGTATTGTCCGCGAGATTCAGGAAGAACTGGCTACTCAGGTTAAGGCAGAAAAGATTCTTGGAGTAGTTGATTATGATTACCCGGCTTTTCATCTGACCATGCACTGTATTGTCTGTTCAATTGTGTCAGGTAAGCTGGATCTACTGGAGCATGAGAATGCCCGCTGGCTTACAAAAGAAAATCTTCGCTCTGTGGACTGGCTTCCTGCTGACTGTCTGATTCTTGATAAGATAGAAGAGCTGCTGTAAAAAAACAGGCTCCTTCTTAATGAAGTGGATTTCGTTAAGAAGGAGCTTGTTTTTTTTATGCAGGGTCTTGTTACATTAAAAAATCAGTCTATGGCGTGGTCGCAGCTTACGTCCTGGCCTGACCAGATTTTTTTTGCTGTCCAGTCCTGGTTTTTATCTGTCCAGAATTTACTGTCAGCGGCTAATCCCATTACAAGGTAAATTGTCTGGCAGAGGTAAAGGCTTCCTACGCTTATGTAGCCTTCTGCCATTTTTTCCTGGCGGCCGTAGATTCCCGGTGTAAGGAATCCTTTTTTATCAAAAAGATTTTTTGCAGAGAATACTTTTTTTATTACTTCCGTCAGTCCGCATCTTACCTGGGCTGGGGAAACTCCTTTTGGTAAAAAGCCTTCCAGTGCTGCCTGGGATAATGCATGGAACACTCCAAAGCGGTAGCTGGTGCTTCTTCCTACAACAGGGTAGCTTCCATCTGAATTAATCAGCTGTTCAAGAATTCCTGCGTGGCGGCTGGCTCTTGCCTTTATTTTTTCAAAAAGTTCCTTATAGTCATTTTCTTTTTTAAAGACTTTAAGAATGTCATAGTACATTGGTGCGATTACAAAACTGTTGTAGTAGTCTGCATGAAAGTACTGGCCGTCGCTGTAAAGTCCGTCTCCCTTGTACCAGCCTTCAAACATTCTGATGGCGTATTCAATTCTTACCATGTCGCACTGGCCTGTGATTACGTAAAGGCAGGCTTCGATTATTGCCGTAAAGAAAATCCAGTTGCAGACAAAAGGCTTAAACTTACGGGTGGCTTTTAATGCAGTTACAAGATTTTCTTTTTCTACATCATTCAGTTTTTTGTAAAGTTCAGTAGGGGCGCGGAGAATTGCCTGGGCAAGAAAGGCTGCATCAACAAGGGCCTGTCCGTAGCCTTGTGTAAAGTTTGCATAGTCAGGGGAAGCCGGGTCTGTTGCATTTGCAATTGCTTTGCGGCAGAGTTCCCTCCATTTAGCTTGAACTTCTTTTTCTTCTTCCGGAACTTTTTTGTTTTCAAGCCATGGTGCAATACCACAGAGGGTGCGTCCTATTGCTTCAAGTAAAATATAATCCTTTCTGTCAGGGTGAAATTCCAGGGGAATACTTTTAAGCAGTTTATTCTGTGCGTAGTTTTTTATTACCGGCTCAGAAATTTTAAGCATGGTCTTAAGCCAGTACTGTCTTGTTTTTCCTTCTTCCATTTTTTTCCTCTTAATATGGATGTGTCTGTAAATTCAGCATACTCTCCTTTGAAAATTTGTTAAATAAAAAAAGCGGTTTTTAACTTATCTTTCTGTAAATATTTTTCTCGTGCTATAATATTGAATCTTTATATTGGAGTATAAATATGGAAGAAAAAAGAGATGTAAAAATTCACGGAGTCTACAGGCATTTTAAAAATAAATTCTATATCGTAGAAGATGTTGCTTTTCATTCAGAAACCCAGGAAGAATATGTTGTTTACCGCCGCCTTTATGGTGATGGTTCTTTGTGGATTCGTCAGAAGGAAATGTTTTTAAGTGAAGTTGATCACGAAAAATATCCGGATGTAAAACAGAAGTGGCGTTTTGAACTTGTGGATGAGGTAAAGTCCTGTTGAAAGTTCTGGTAATAAATTCTTTTCTGGAACAGTCTCACTTTGATCTTATAAAAAAGACAGCTGATTCCCTTAAGCTTAACTGCCATTTTTATAAGACAGAAAAAGATGTTGCCCCTAAAGATTATGATGCAGAAATTATTTACGGTTTTGCTCCTTCAATCGTAAAGACAAGTAAAAATCTTAAATGGATTTGTCTTCCCTGGGCTGGTGTGGATTCAGTTTTAAAGCCAGGCTATTTTGCAAATGAAGACTGTCTTATTACAAACTCTGCCGGCTCTTATGGAGTTTCAATTGCGGAACATATGATTGCCATGTCCTTAGTTATGCTTCGTCGTCTTAATGAATTTTTTGATGAAAGCAGGGAATGTAAATGGCTTAGTCCAAGGGAACAGAAATCCCTAAAGGACTGTCGTGTTACCCTTCTTGGTACCGGAGATATTGGTACTTCTTTTGCTAAGCGTCTCAGGGCTTTTGAACCTGCTTCCATTACAGGTGTCTGCCGCAGTGGAAAAAATGATTCAGGATATTTTGATTCAGTTTTACCTGTAAGCCGTCTTGATGAAGTGCTTCCTCAGACAGACCTTCTTGCCATGAGTCTGCCTGCTACTAAAGAAACGGAGGGTATTCTA
Organism: Treponema sp.; assembly: GCF_024696245.1. GTDB lineage: Bacteria > Spirochaetota > Spirochaetia > Treponematales > Treponemataceae > Treponema_D. Next base: position 3,827 of record NZ_JAILGZ010000122.1, on the reverse strand, counting down.
TCTAAGGAACGCCTTGCCCTTATGCCAGATTCTTCTTACGTAATAAATGTAGGCCGGGGTTCTGCCATAGACGAAGACGCCCTTGTGTCTGCCCTGGAGTCCGGTCATCTTGCAGCAGCGGCTCTTGATGTTTTTAAAAAAGAACCTCTTCCTAAAGACAGTCCTCTCTGGAAGGTAAAGAATCTTCTGATTACTCCCCATGTGGCCGGTAACATGACTCTTGCTTATACCAAAGATAAAAATACTCAGATGTTCCTTGAAGACCTGAATAATTTTGTTCATGGTAAAAGCCTACGCTATCTTGTGGATAAAAAACTGGGCTATTAAAAATGTTTCTAAAATATTAAAAATACTTAAGAATCTTAAATTTATCTTATTATTATGTTATTCTTAAAAGCGAGAATACGAATTGTGGAGTGTTTTTTATGAGACATACTTTTGAAAATCGGGGAAAATTTGATCTTGTAACTTTCCTCTGGCTTTTGGAGTGTTACCTTTCTCCAATTTTACTTTTTGGTCCGGTAGCAATATTTTCCGGAGCCGTTTCTTCATCAGAACTTTCAGTTTTGCTTTCAGACGGTCTTTTTATATTTCTTGTTTTGATTGCTTTTGTAGTACCACCTGTTGTGATGTACATTCTTCTTATCAGAAAGTTTAAGGCTTACGATGGTTCTAAGGAATCAATCCGTGCAACAAACCTTTACTTTAAAAACTGGTACAACATTAACATTGCTATTGTTGTAGTTTTCTGTGCTCTTTTTTCTGAGCTTATCATTCTTTTTGCAAATAAGAATGGTCTTACATTAAGTCAGTTTTCTACAAACCAGTCTTCTTTTGTAACCTGGCTTACTCTTTTCTGGAGCCTTGCCTTTGGTTTTTCTATGATTGGTTTTGTAGTAATGCTTCAGGTAATCGACAAGTCTCTTTTCTGGCTTCCTCATTACAAGGAAGTTCAGCTTATGTCCATGAGTCAGAGAACAAATGTTGTAATTCTTCTTGCAATGATTTCCATTGTTCTTATTGTTGAACATGTTGTTTCAATTCCGGCAAATCTTTTTCATGGCGTAGATTTTCTTATGGTAAATAAGCTTCTTCCAATAGGAATTATTTTTACCATTACTAATTTTACCAGTACTTTCTTTACTGTTCGTTCAATCAGGCTTGGTGTTAATGATGTTAAGAATCATACTGAAGAACTTTCTAAAAAGAACTATCAGATTGAACCTCTCCGTGTTGAATGTCGTTGTGAAGTTGGTGAACTTGTAAACAATATCAATAACTTCCGTGAAGAAACAAAAAACATTCTTTCTGAAATGTATTCATCTGCAAAAAATTCAGAAACTGCTGCTACTACCCTTAAGACCAGTCTTGATTCTGCAAATCAGGAAGTAGAAGCAATTAGTCAGAATATTGATTCAGTAAATAAAGAAATGGAAAATCAGTCTTCAGGTGTAGAAGAATCAAATGCTTCCGTTAACCAGATTGTTTCCCGCCTTAAGAATCTTAACAACAGTATTGAATCCCAGTCTTCTGCCGTAACAGAATCTTCTGCTGCTGTAGATGAAATGGTAGCAAATGTTAATTCAGTTTCTAAAATTCTTGAACGTAATATGTCTGCCATTGAACAGCTTGGTACAGCTTCTGAAGAGGGTCGTACAAAAATTCAGAATGCAGTTGCAGTTGCTCAGGATGTTCTTCAGCAGTCATCCCTTCTTCTTGATGCCAGCAAAATCATTCAGGCTATTGCAGCTCAGACAAACCTTCTTGCCATGAATGCAGCAATTGAATCAGCTCATGCAGGAGAAGCAGGTCGTGGATTTGCTGTAGTTGCTGACGAAATCAGAAAGCTTGCAGAACAGTCCAGCTCTCAGGGTAAGAATATCGATGCCAACTTAAAGACTCTTTCTGAATCTATCAGTCATATTTCAGAAAGCATTGAAGAAGTTCAGAAGCAGTTTGATGTAATTTATGAATCTGCAGGTACCGTTCGTTCACAGGAGCTTGTTGTTAAAAATGCCATGGATGAACAGACAGAAGGTAACAAGCAGGTTCTTGAAGCAATGAGGAGCATTTCTGATTCTACAGTTCTTGTTAAAAATTCTTCTGGAGAAATCATGGAAGGTGCAGATCATGTTGTAGAAGAGATGAAGGTTCTTTCTGACGTAACAAAAAATATTACTGACAGTATGAGGCTTATGACTCACAGTGTTAACAGTATTTCTTCCAGCGTAAAGCATGTTACTTCTGATTCAGAAAAGAATCTTCATGACAGTCAGGAGCTTTCTGTAAAGATTGATTCCTTTAAGCTGTAATTTTTTATATAAAGCTTTTGCCCTTAAGGCATAAAAAAATCCATCTTAAGCTTAAATCTTTTTTTTAAGTTTAAGATGGATTTACTTTTTTAAATGATTTTTAAATTACGCATTTTCCTTCCTTAGGAGTTTGGCTGCTTCTACAAGATTTTTAAGGCTGGCCTTAGTCTCCGGATCTGCTCTTGTTTTAAGACCACAATCAGGATTAATCCAGAGTTTTTTTGCAGGAATTTTTTCCAGCATCTTTTTAAGGGAGCCGTAGATTTCTGTAACAGATGGAACACGGGCAGAGTGAATGTCGTAAACACCAGGGCCTGTCTGTGTTTTAAAGTTTGCTGCTTTAAGGGCATCAAGAATCTTAAGGTCGGCACGGCTTGCTTCAAATGTAATTACGTCTGCATCCATGTCATCGATTTCGTGAATGATGTCATTAAATTCACTGTAGCACATGTGGGTGTGAATCTGTGTTTCTGCCTTTACCTTAGAGTGTACAAGGCGGAATGCAGGAATAGCCCAGTCCAGGTAATCCTTGTGCCAGTCAGCTTTTCTTAATGGAAGTTTTTCTCTTAAAGCTGCTTCGTCAATCTGAATGATTTTGATTCCATTTTTTTCAAGGTCCAGAACTTCTTCTTTAATTGCCAGTGCAATCTGAAGGGCCTGTTCTTTTAGCGAGATATCTTCTCTTGGGAAAGACCAGTTTAAAATTGTAACAGGGCCGGTAAGCATTCCTTTAACAGGGCGCTTTGTCTGTTCCTGAGCAAATACTGACCAGTCAACAGTCATGGCAGATTTTCTGCTGATGTCGCTCCATACAACAGGTGGTTTTACACAGCGGCTTCCGTAACTCTGTACCCAGGCACGCTGAGTAAAGATGTAACCTTCCAGCTGGCTTCCAAAATATTCAACCATGTCATTGCGTTCAAATTCACCATGAACGATTACATCCAGATCCAGTTCTTCCTGAAGCTTAATGCATTCCTTAATCTTGTTTTTGTTAAAGTTGATGTATTCTTCTTTAGAAATGCTGCCTTTTTTGTAAGCGGCTCTCTTTGCCCTTACTTCCTGGGTCTGAGGGAAGGAACCGATTGTTGTTGTAGGGAAGGCAGGTAAGTTAAATTCTTTCTGCTGAATCTTTTCTCTTTCTTCAAAAGCAGGGAGTCTTACAAAATCACTGTCCTTAAGGGATTTAATTTCTTCCTGAACTTTTTTATCTGCCTGACATCTTTCTTTTTCAAAGAGTTTTTTGTTTAAAGCAAGGGCATCCTTATCTGCAGAAGCGATTTCCATTATTTCTGTAAGCTTTTCTTCTGCAAAGGCAAGATGGCTTAAAATCTCCTGAGAGAGTTTTTCTTCCTGACTTGTTGTGTAAGGAAGGTGAAGAAGGGAACATGAACTTGTAATAACAATGTTTTCTTCTTTTACATATTTTTTAATTTCTTCAAGGAGCTTGTTTTTACTTTCGTAGTTACATCTCCAGATGTTCTTTCCGTTTACAATTCCTGCAAAAAGAAGGGT
>NZ_JAILGZ010000088.1 GCF_024696245.1 Treponema sp. | reverse complement strand
CTTAATAATTCCAAGATCACCAAGGGTATTTCCGTCTTTATCTTCAAGCCAGATCTGGTGGGAATCAGTAGTTACAAGAGAAAGACCATTTGATATAGGATCTACAGAAGCTTTGATAGCAGCTCCCGAATCATTGATTTTTGCAGCAAGGGCATAAACATTATCACCGGCATTAATTTTTATATCTACACCGTCAACAGAAATTACTGAATCGGACATGCTCTGCCAGCCTGTCATATCCCTTTGTGCAATAAGGGACTGTTTTTCTGCCCAGAAAGTTTTGTTTCCAGCATTATCCAGAGTCATATAATTATTTTCATCAACTTCAATTTCGTTTACGCCAATGTTTCCGTTGTAGTGAATCTTTTCAATAAGGGCACCGTCAGCTCCAGGAACATTTCCCATAATTACGTCAAAGGCTGTTGAGTTTGTCCTGGTTCCTGCAAAAAGCGAATTACCATCAGGTCCTACAGCATTTGCATTCTGAATCATTTCATTAAGAAGCTCGTTAACTTCTACAGCCATATTTTTAAGGTCTTCATTACTGTAAGTACCGTTTGCACCAGTTACAGCAAGTTCCCTGACCCTCTGCATAATCTGAAGATTCTGATTTATATAACCATCCCTTACTTGAAAATTATCAGCAGCGGTCTGAGCATTTTTTTCAAACTGATTTACCCTTGTAAGATAAGACTGATACCTTACAAGATGACCGGCAGCAATTGGATCATCCCTCAGATCCCCGATTCTGCTCTGACTGCCAATCTGAGCATTCATACGATTCTGGCGGATTTCCTGCTTTCTCAGGTAATACTGTGTATCATTATTATTCATCTGTGAACTGATTCTATTCATACTTTACTCCTGTATTTCCGGCATCAGACCCCAAGCCTGTTTATAAGGGTATCAAGCAGGGCATCCTGTACTGAAATAAACTTTGCTGCTGCATTATATCCATGCTGAAATTTAATAATGTCAGCAAGTTCTTCATCAATATTTACACCACTTATTGAATCACGAAGTCCCCTCAGGTCTTCCATGATTTTATTCTGACTGGCAAGCTGATTTTCTGCCTGTTCACCTTTTAAGCCAACTTCCGTTACTGTATCTGCAAAGTAATCATCAAAAGTACGTTCTTTTCCGATCATAACTTTTGTATTTCTGATTGCAGAAATTTCTACAGCAGCCCTTCCGTCTGCAGCATCAGCCAGTCCCTGGGAATTTGAGTAGGCAGAAGCTACACTTGAAACATCAGAAACAATAGAAGGATTTACTTCTACATAAGCAGAAGGATTTCTTAAAGGACTTACGGCAAACTGGGCACCAGCAAGGGAATCTACAGCATTTGCCCTTCCCCAGTCATATGAACCTTCTTCACCAGAAGCAGAAAGTATTCCTGCATAACCTGCAAGGAAGAGACCTGAATCTTCAACATGGCGGATAACAAAATCCGGATTAAGTGAAGATTCAGAAGCTGTAGCCTTAAGTACCAGAGAATTATTCCTGTCAAGGTAAGCCTTTACTTCAGAAGAAGAATCATTAATGCGGTTTATTACATCTTCCACTGTATCTGTAGGATAATAAGGAACGCTTACATTCTCCTTACCGGCATTAAAAGTCATTGTACCGGCAAGGCCTGTCTGTTCCTGAGCCTTAAGGGCATTAGTTCCTGTTATTCTGAAAATACGGCTGGAATCTTCAGTACCGTCTCCATCAGAATCATAGTTACCGTTAACATTTTCTACAAAATCATGCTGAACAAAAAAATCAAGACCGGTAACATTATTTTTACCCATTGAATTACGGTGAACATCGTTAACAAGATCTGCAAAATTAAGGGTCATTGTATCAAGAGTCTGAAGCTGATTTCTTAAATCCTTATCCCTGAGTTCCACAAGGGCTCCAAGAGAACCGCCTTTAAAGACAGCATCAGCTTTTGTATCTGTCCATACAAGTTTGGAATAACCTGAATCATTTTCCTGAGGTGCAAAACCAATCTGACGGGAAACAGCTCCCTGAACAATAATCTGACCATCCGTATGAACCATAAATTCATCAGGATCTTTTTGAGTTACAGTTACATTTATTAAGCCTGAAAGTTTTTCTACCAGAAGATCCCTGCGGTCCATAAGGTCATTAGGATTATCTCCTACAGCCTTTGATTTTACAATTTCACTGTTTAAGGCAGCAATCTGTCTTGTATAATCATTAACCTGCTTAACAGTAGATTCAATATCACCATCAACCTGATTTCTGATAGCCTTAAGGGAATTAAACTGCTGTTTTATTGAATTTGACAGGCTTTCACCCCTTGTAACTACAGCCTGACGTGCTGCATCACTTTCAGGATAAGAAGAAAGCTCCTGCCAGCCCTCCCAGAATTTATCCATATTATAACGAACTGAGATTTCATCAGGTTCATTATAGACATTTTCTATCATGGAATAATAATTGCTTCTTGTTTCCCAGTAAGTTTCTTCATTTGTCTGAGCAACAATTCTTGATTCCAGAAGTTCATCACGAATACGGCTTACACTTTCTACATCAGTACCCTGACCAAGCTGTCCAGGTCTCATTTCCCTTTCAAGATCCGGACGATATATAGGCTCAAAAGATTTTACAATTACCCTCTGACGTGAATAACCTTCTGTATCAGCATTTGAAATATTATGACCTGCTGTCTGAATCTGAGTTGTATGAGCCTGAATGGATCTTTTTCCGATTTCTATTCCTGCAAATGAATTACCCATAATTTTCCTCCTTCAATCAAAATACTGCGTTAACAACCAGTGAAGGTGCAGCAGCCTTTCTGAGATTTCCATTTCTTGTATATACAGTTGTTCTCTGCTGAGGAACACAACGTTCTATTACTCCATAAACAAACTTCTGGGCAGACTGAACATACTTGTTAAGGGCCTCATTTTCTATTTTACTTTTCATCAGTTTGGAACGGATTCTGGCAAAAACCGGAGCTACAGAGTTATGGGAATATACAGAAGAATCAGAAGAAACAAGCATTTCCCTTTTTGCGTCTAATTCTACAAAAGCGTCACTTAAAATTCTTACTGTTTCAAGACATGATTCAAGTTCAGTCCAGCTTCTGTTTTTTACACATTCATGGATCTGATCCTGTTTTACAAGAATCTGGTCAAGAACCTTATCGAGATTAATAAGAACAGATGTAAGTTCCTGTATATTTACGCCTCTATTATCCATAATTTTCTTTACACTCCTTTTCTGAATATCGGAATCTGAAAATTCAACTTTAGAATTATCTGAATAATATTGAATATATTTTTTTTAAAAATTTTTTTATTTTTTTTCACAGCTTACTTGACAAAGTTTTATGATTTAGGATATAGTCTTTTACGTTGATTACACGGTGCCTGTAGTTCAGCGGTGGAATCCCAGATTGTGGATCTGGTTGTCGTGGGTTCGAACCCCACCAGGCACCCAGACTCTGTAAAGTATAGAATGGAGTAACCCGCGTCCGTAGCTCAATCGGATAGAGCAATGGACTTCGAATCCGGAGGTTGCACGTTCAAGTCGTGTCGGACGCATACTTTAGCAGGCCAAGTAATATATATACGGGCGATTAGCTCAGCTGGTAGAGCAACAGACTCTTAATCTGTGGGTCGGGAGTTCGATCCTCCCATCGCTCATAAGGATTTTTACCCCGTTTAGGCTAATTTGGCACTATTTCTTGCGAGGGTGGTGAAATTGGCAGACACGCCAGACTTAGGATCTGGTGCCCTAGGCGTGAGGGTTCAAGTCCCTTCTCTCGCACTAATTTTTGATTTTAGTGTTTTGTTTTTGCAGGAATGGCTCAGTGGTAGAGCGCGACCTTGCCAAGGTCGATGTCGCGGGTTCGATCCCCGTTTCCTGCTCGAAAAAAACAGCGGGTTACGCAAATAATTTTGCAGGAATGGCTCAGTGGTAGAGCGCGACCTTGCCAAGGTCGATGTCGCGGGTTCGATCCCCGTTTCCTGCTCGAAAATATAGAGCGATTTGATTTTTCTCAAATCGCTTTTTTTTTACAATTTTTATAAAACAGAGGACACTCAAGTGAAAGTAACAAAAGAATTCACAAGAATCGAAAATTCAGCAGTAAAACTCACTGCAACTGTTTCTAAAGAAGATGTAGCAGAAGGCTACAAGAAAACACTTGCAAAGTATTCAAAAAACCTCCAGCTTCCAGGCTTCAGAAAAGGTCACGTTCCTGCAAACGTCCTTGAGCAGAAATATGGTGATTCACTTAAAATGGAAAGCGTTGGTGATATCATTGATGAATCACTTAATGAAATCTTTAAGGAAGATGATGCAAAAGACATCCGTCCCCTTCCTTACAGCCAGCCACGTCTTGAAAACGACAAGCTCCCTGAATTTGACACATCAAAAGACCTTACATACACAGTTGTATATGACGTATTCCCAAAAGTAGAAGTTACAAACTTTAAGGGTATTACAGTAAAGGAACCACAGGTTAAAGTTGGTGACGAAGAACTTAACAACGAACTTAAAGCAATCCAGGAACGCAATGCAATGGTTATCGACAAGAAAGACGGTGACCCAGTAGAAAAAGACAATATCGTTACTGTTGACTACAAAGAACTCAACGATGACGGAAGCGTTGCAGAAGGAAGCGAAAGACAGGATTTCGTATTCACAGTTGGAAGCGGCGAAAACATCTATAAGTTTGATGATGAAGTTCTTGGTATGAAAAAGAACGAAACAAAAGAAATCACAAAGACTTATGCAGCTGACGATGCTGATAAAGACCTTGCAGGTAAAACAAAGAAAATCAGTGTAACTGTAAAGGCTGTAAAGATCCGCAACCTTCCTGAACTTGATGATGATCTTGCACAGGATGTAAACGAAAAGTTTAAGACTCTTGATGATCTTAAAAAGGACATCATGCTTAACCTTGAGACAGCTAAAAACAGAAAAGTTGCAGAAATGAAGAACCAGAGTCTTCTTGACCAGCTTGTAGAAAAGAACCCTGTAGATCTTCCAGCTTCTATGGTTGCAGCAGAAAAAGAAAGCCGCTGGAACATGATGGCACAGCAGTTCAGAACAAGCCCTGAACAGCTTGAAAAAATGGTTCTTGCCAGCGGTCAGTCAAAAGATGCAATGCTTGACCAGTGGACAGGAAACAGTGAAAAGATGCTTAAGAGCCGTCTTATCGTTGATACCCTTCTCCGCGAAAAAAATATTTCTGTAACACCAGAAGAAATCGATGCTCAGTATGAGAAAATCGCTTCTGAAAACGGCATGACAGTTGAAGAAGTAAAAGAACACTATAAGGATCCAAAAACTAAGGAATACCTTATTGATGATACAAAAGAAAACAAGCTTTTTGATGAACTTTACAAGGAAGTTAAAGTTGAAAAAGGCGACAAAATGACTTTTGCTGATCTTTTCAAAAACGAAAGATAAAGTAAATTGAATTTTGTTAAAACGGAGTGTTGTCGCATTCCGTTTTTTTTGTTTATATTATTATATATAAAAATCAGGATTATTCCGATTTGAAAACAGCTTTGTGGAGAGTTTACATGAACGAATACATGAATACTTTGGTTCCTACAGTTATGGAGCGCAGTGGTAACAGCGAAAGAGCATATGATTTATACTCAAGACTCTTAAAAGACAGAATTATATTTGTCGACGGAGAAATCAGAGACGAAACTGCAGACCTTATTGTAGCCCAGCTTCTTTTCCTTGAAAGTGAAAATCCTGAAAAGGACATCAGCATGTACATTAACAGTCCTGGAGGTTCAGTTACAGCAGGACTTGCCATTTATGATACAATGCAGTACGTAAAATGCGATATTCAGACAATCTGTATGGGACAGGCTGCAAGTATGGCAGCTATTCTTCTTGCAGGTGGAACTCCTGGTAAACGCCATGCCCTTCCTTCTAGCCGTGTAATGATTCACCAGCCAAGAGGTGGAGCAGAAGGTCAGGAAAGTGATATTGCAATCCGCGCAAAAGAAATAATTCGCCTTAAAAAATTAAGCATTCATTATCTTTCTGAAAAAACCGGAAAATCAGAAGAAGAACTTGCTCATGATATGGAAAGAGACTTCTTTATGAGTGCAGAAGAAGCTAAAGAATACGGAATCATTGACAGTATAATGGTTTCAAGCAAATCTTCCGGAAAAGGAGACAATAACTAATGGCACGTTTTGGTAAAGGAGACATAAAAATTTGTGCATACTGCGGTAAGCCTGCTGACAGCACCCGCAGGGTTGTACAATCCCCTGTATCACCGGACATATATATATGTGAATACTGCGTAGACGCATGTCGTGATGTTCTGGATGATCAGGAACACTCAATAAAACCTATTCAGATGTCGGAAATTCCTACTCCAAAAGAGTTTAAGGAATACCTTGACCAGTATATTATTGGTCAGGATTATGCAAAAAAAGTTCTCTCTGTATCTGTTTACAATCATTACAAACAGCTTTCAGGGGATAAAATTGCAAAAAACGGCGAAAATGTAAAGATTGAAAAATCAAACGTACTTCTTCTTGGACCAACAGGTTCAGGTAAGACTCTTCTTGCAAAAACCCTGGCCCAGAAGCTTAATGTTCCATTTGCTATAGCTGATGCTACTACCCTTACAGAAGCAGGTTATGTAGGTGAAGACGTAGAAAATGTTCTTCTTAAGCTTTATAACGCTGCAGGACAGGATGAAAAGGCTGCGGAAAGGGGAATTATCTTTATTGATGAAATCGATAAAATTGCCCGCAAAAGCGAAAACACATCAATTACCCGTGACGTATCAGGGGAAGGTGTTCAGCAGGCGCTCCTTAAGATTCTTGAAGGAACAATTGCTTCAGTTCCACCTCAGGGAGGAAGAAAGCATCCTAACCAGGACATGATTCACATTGATACAACAAATATTCTCTTTATTTGTGGAGGAGCCTTTGTTGGTCTTGATAAAATTATTGAAAAACGTCTTTCTACAGCTTCCATTGGTTTTGGTGCAGAAGGTACAAGAAGAAGTGAATCAGAAAGAATGGAGCTTCTTAATCAGGTAACTTCAGATGACCTTGTTAAGTTTGGTATTATTCCTGAACTTATCGGCCGTCTTCCTATAACCTGTGCACTTAAGGAACTTGATAAGGCAGACCTTAAGAAAATCCTTACAGAACCAAAGAACGCTATTACAAAGCAGTTCCAGGCCAGTCTTGCAATTGATGATGTTGACTTAAGCTTTAACGATGAATCAATTGAAGAACTTGCAGAAATTGCAATTAAAAACAAGACAGGTGCCCGTGGATTAAGGGCAATTGTAGAAAAGATTCTTCTGGACATAATGTTTGAAGTTCCAAGTGTTAAAGGAAAGAAAAAACTTGTAATTACAAAAGAAATTGTAAACCAGACATATCTTCCAGATCCTAAAACACTTCTTATCGAAGATAAAACTGCCTGAATTATAAAAAAGGCATAAAAAAACACCTTCTAAGGTTAAAAGACTGAAGAATAATTTCTGTAGATTATCAGATCAGTCTTTACCGGAAGGTGTTTTTTTATTTTCACTGACAAAATAATCAGTAAATCGTTTACAAAAATTTCTTTATTTTTTTAAAGTAGAAAGGACTATATCCATAGTTTTTGAAGCAGTATCTTTCCACTGAAATCTGTCCGTCCATTTTAAGCCTGCAGAAATAAGTGTAGAACGCAGTTCTTTATCCTGAGCAAGGCGTTCAAGACAATAAGAAATCTGTTCAACATCATTGGAATCAAAGAAAAGAGCATTATTACCTGCAATTTCTTTAAGGGCTCCTGATGACGAACAGGTTACAGGAATTCCTGTTGCCATGGCTTCAAGAACAGGCAGCCCTACTCCTTCATTTAAGGAAGGAAAGGCACATATTTCTGCACCCCTATAAAGTTCAGGAAATCCTTCATGAGGAAAATAACCGGTAATAAAAATGTCACTTGCTGCAGAAGAAGAAAAAGCTGCCCTGTGAACAAAATCACTGTATGGACCTTCACTACCGGAAATTACCAGACGATGAGGAAGTCCTGTTCTCTCTTTAAAAAGGGTAAATGCCTTTATAAGTTCCACATGTTTTTTTTCTTCACGCTGCATTCTGCTGGCATAAATAATATATGGTTTTTTAATGGCAAAAGGTTTTATATCAACAACATCCTGTTCTATACCGAGATTTTCCTGAGGATAAAAAATGGTATGATCTATTCCGTTGTAAACTACCTCTATTCTTTTTGGATTGATTCCCAGGTTTAAAATATCATTACGTATGTAATCGCTGGCAGCTATAAGGCAGTCAACCCTGGACAAACCCTTGATTATCTGTTTTCTTAAAAAGCTGTTTCTTGTTTTTTCAAAAACACTGCTGACAACATCACTTATTATTGCAAATGAAGGTATTTTAATTCTGTCAGGTATAATTCTTGCACCTGCTGGAAAAATTACGGCATCATATTTTTGTTTTTTAGCAAAAGAATTAAAGCTGAATTTATGCCATAAAAGTTCTGGTGTTATTCCTTCCAGGATATTCACGCTTTTAAATGTAATATTTGGATTTTTTTCTGTTTCAAATGATGCATAGGTATAGCGGTCTATTTCTGCTCCGAACAATTCAAACTGAATGTCCTGATAGTTTAGACTAAGCTGCCTGCACATGGAAATAAGATAAGAGCCAAGGCCTGAACGTCCATGATCACAGCCAAAAGTATCAATACCAATCTTCATAATAGCCTTAATTATACCACAAAGAAGAAGAAATATGCTATAGTTAGGAATATGAGTACTATTTTTGACCAGTTATCAGAAGAAACAGCATCTTACTTACAAAAAAATGGGATAACTACACCTACTGCAGTTCAGGAAAAGGTAATTCCCCTTATCAGAGATAAATCAAATATTCTTTTTCAAAGTGAAACAGGAACAGGTAAAACCTTTGCTTATCTGATTCCCCTTGTAGAAAGATTATTAAAGGAAGAAAATCCTAAAAAAGAAGTAAAGCTTCTTATTGCTTCCCCAACCTATGAACTTGCCAGCCAGATAAAAGTTCAGTTTCAGAAAATATGCGGACTTAAGTGCATCCTCTGTATTGGAGGAGCTCCTGTTTCAAGACAGATAGAAATGCTTAAGGAAAAACCAGTTGCAGTTATTGGAGGGAGTGCCAGACTTCTTGAACTCATTCACCTGAAAAAGCTTAAGGCTGATGCAGTTGAAGCTCTGGTTCTTGATGAAGCCGACAGGCTTTTAAGTCCTGAACTCAGGGATGACACCATTGCCCTTATGGAAAGACTTCCTAAGTCAGTTCAGCTTATAGGAAACTCTGCTACAGTTAGTGAATTTACAAGACAGACCCTTGAAAAAATGAGGGAAGATGCAGGTATTGAAGGTTCAGCCATGATACTGGAGGAACTGCCAAAAGAAGATATCCTGCAGAAAAGAATTGAACACCAGGCCCTTTTTGCAGAAAGAAGGGATAAAATCGATACTCTCAGAAGCTATATAAACGCAGTAAAACCTCAAAAAGTAATTGTCTTTACTGCAAAAACAGATCAGATTGAAAACATCACATCTAAACTTAAATACAGAAAAATTGAATGTGAAGGTTTAAGCAGGCATACAGATAAAAAAGAAAGAAAAACAATTATTGACCGTTTTAGAAGCGGCAAACTTAATATTCTTATCACAACAGACCTGGCCTCAAGAGGACTGGACATACCGGACATCAGCCATGTAATACAAATGGATTTACCTGAAAGCATGGATTTTTTTATTCACCGGGCAGGCAGAACAGCGAGAGCAGGCAAAACTGGTGTTAACTGTGTAATCGGTGATGAAATGGAAATGAGACGTTATGCAGGAATAGAAAAAAAACTCCATCTAAAGGTATTTCCTAAGGTTCTTTATCAGGGAAAACTCATTAAACCTGAAGATCTTGAATAAATAATAAATAGGCTGATTTTGCTGACATTTAAGCTAAAAACCATTATAATTCTTGAACTTTACGGAATTTAAGATAAAAAATTAGATTTAAGAGGAAAACTGTGTTTTTAAAAAGTCTGGAAATATTCGGGTTCAAGTCTTTTGCAGACAGAACAAAAATTAACTTCCCTGACGGCATTACTGCCCTCCTTGGTCCAAACGGCTGTGGAAAGAGTAATGTTGTTGATGCCATTAAATGGGTACTTGCAGAAAATAAATCAAAGAATCTCCGTGCAGATTCCATGAACAGCGTAATTTTTAACGGAACCGAAACCCGTCCTGCCCTTAATATGGCAGAAGTTACACTTACAATTGCAAATGAAAACGGCCTCCTTCCCCTTGCAGATGAAGAAATTGCCATAAAAAGACGTATCTACAGAACTAAAAAAGATGATTCTGTAGAAAACCATTATTTTATTAATGGTAATGAAGTAAGCGCTACAGCCATCAGAAAACTCTTTCTTGATACTGGTGTTGGTAAAGCTGCTTACTCTGTAATGGAACAGGGTAAGATTGATCAGATTCTTTCAAGTAAACCTGAAGACCGCCGCTATCTTTTTGAAGAAGCAGCAGGTATTTCAAGAAGCAAGGCTCAGATTCAGGAAGCAGAAAGGGATCTTGAAAAAACAAGGGCAAATCTTGCCCAGATTGACCATGCCCTTGCAGAAACAAAAAGAAGTTATGAGACACTTAAAGTTCAGTCAGAAAAAACTTCTAAATACCGCAAGCTTCAGGAAGAAAAATTCAATTATGAACTTGATATACAGCTTTTAAAACTCAAGGACTTTACAGTAAACAAGTCCCGTCATGAAGAAGAAAGACTTGAAGCAGAAAGAAAAAGAAATGAAGCTGCAAAAGAAATAGAAGAAATTTTCCGCACAATTAACGAAAACAATGACAAACTTGAAGAACTTCAGCGTTTGCAGAATGACAAGCAGAAAGAACAGATAAAAATTGCAACGGATCAAAACGGTCTTAACAACCTTGTAAGTAAATACAGAAGTGATGAACGGGACCTGGGCATTACAATTTCTCAGATTGAAAGCAAGATAAAAAATAATCAGATGAGAATCGATGATCTTAATGATGAAATCGACTACTGCAATTCTGACCTTCATGCAAAGGACAGACAGCTGGCAGATATCAGCAAGAACATTGACAGCTTTGTTTCTAATATTAATCTTTCTTCAAGTCAGATTGACGAAAACACAAAAGTAATCGGTACTAATTCGGGAAAGATTCACAATCTTGATAATGAAAGGGCTTCACTTCAGAAAGATCTTGAAGCCATCACAGAAGATATCGTTACAAAGCTTGATGCAAAACTTAAGGATGCAGGTTATTCTTCTGCTTCAAATAAAAAAGCAAAGGATGAACTTACAGTTCTTCTTGAAAAGATTAAGATTTTTGCAAAGGGAAGAAGCAATATTTTTAAGGACTTTGCTGCCCTCCCTCACCACACGGAAAAAGATTCCCTTAAGCTGGCATCAGATGCAGTTACTGCATTTACAGACCTGCTTTCTATGTTTGAGGAACTTTCAGGCTCAATAGACAACTATACAAAAACCACACCTCAGTTTATTGACGAATTCTTAAGTCCAGAAGGTATCATCACAAAGAAGAGAGCCATTGACCTTCTTATTCAGGACAATCTTTCTAAAATTGATACCATCAGAAAAGAAAGTGAAGAACTTACAAAAGTAAATGGTGAACTTAACAAGAAGATTTCTGAATACAGGGAAACATTAAGTGACCTCAGAACAAACCAGGCTACTGTAAATCAGCTTGTCGTTTCCATTAAGCAGCAGATATCCCAGACAAACAGATATCTTGTTCAGGAAAAAGCTGCAATGCAGGAAAATGAAACTTCCCTTATGCATGAACAGAAAAAGCAGGAAGAACTTACCGAGCAGATTGAAGACCTGGAAAGTCAGATTGCAGAACTTCAGCACAAAGGTGAACAGCTTACTAAAGAACTTACAGAGCTGGATAAACAGATTGCAGACTGTAACTCTAAGGTAAATGGTAAAGACGATATTATCAAAAAGAAGCAGGAAGAGCAGAAAAAGTACCAGGCAAAACTTGAAGAACTTACTGTTCGTCTTGCACAAAGTGATACAGAAATCCGCAATGTAAAGCAGAACTTCCAGGATGTACATTCAAGAAACCTTATGGAATTTGAAGAAAGGATGTACACCATTACAACTTCATCAGTTCAGCTTAGAGAAAAGCTTACTCAGACAAAACAGAAAATTCAGGATCTGGGTCAGGTAAACCTTATGGCTGTTGAACAGTTTGCAGAAGAAAAAGAACGCTACGAAAGACAGCAGGCAAACTATGATGATACACAGAAAACTCTGGAAGACCTTATAAGGGTAAGTGAAGAAATCTGTACTAAATCAAGTGAAATGTTCCTGGATACCTACAATAAAATCCGCAGGAACTTCCACAATATGTTCAGACGCCTCTTTAACGGAGGAAGGGCTGAATTGAGGCTTAGTGATCCAACAAATGTCCTTACTTCCGGTATTGATATTTACGCACAGCCGCCTGGAAAGAAACTTGAAAACATCAGCCTTCTTTCCGGTGGTGAAAAGACAATGACTGCAGTAGCCCTTCTCTTTGCAACCTACCAGGTTCGTCCTAGTCCATTCTGTCTTCTGGACGAGATTGATGCGGCACTTGACGACAGAAACGTTTCAAGTTTTGTAAATACCTTAAGGACTTTTGCAAATGTCAGTCAGTATATAGTTATTACTCATAACAGAAAGACTGTCGTTGCAGCTTCAAGTATGATTGGAGTAAGTATGGCAGAAAGCGGTATTACTAAAGTCGTACAGATTCCACTGGATGAAGACATGATTAACGGCAGGGCTAAATTTGACGAAGCCGACAACTTTGTGGAAGAAGATGTTGAACCGGAAGAAGGTATTGTTATTCCTCCACGTCCTCCTCGCCGTGAACATAATCCTGACGGAAGCCTTAAAGTAAAGACTGAAGAAAAAAGTGAAAACACACAGGCAGAAAGTGCCGTAAATGCAGAAGCTGTTACAACTACAGAAGCTGTTACAACTACAGAAGCTGTTACAGATATTTCTTCAGTTCCGGAAGATAAAGAGGAAAACAAGCCGGCTGACACTGATAATTCTGATTCAGGAGAAAATGCAGCAGAAGAAAACCCTGCTGCTATACCTGCAGAAGAAGATAATGCTTCTCAAAAGATAGAAGAGGAGAATAAATAAAAGATTAAAAATGGAAGTGCTTGAAACAGTACGCCGCAAATTCGGCAGCTTCATAAAGAATAATTCAAAGCTGACTCTTACGATAATATTTACCCTTATTACCCTGGTAACTGCAGCCCTGATTATAATTCTTTATGAAACTGCAAGCCTTCCTGAAGCATTAAAAAAATCTGACGTCAATACAAAACATGAATTTGTTCAGACAGATTCTTTTTTAACCCCTCCTCCTGAAAAAATTACAGAAGACTATTATTATTCCAGGGAAGAAAGGGATTCCTGGACAGAAGAAGAAGTAAATGAAAATTTTACAGTTCCAGATTCACAATGGATTGATTCCCTAAAAGAAGCCAACAGACAAAAAGTAAATAAAATCTTAGGAGCAGCACCATGAAAAAACTCACTTTCATCAGTATCCTGACAGCATTAAGCTGCCTGTCCTATTTTACTTCATGTGCAAGCCAGCCTGAAAATCAGGAAGACAAGGTAGAAGACGTTTCTTATTCACCAGAGACAAATGCTTCTGATGTAAGCCCGGATACAGATTTACAAATAGAAAATACAGCAGCTCTCCAGGAACCTGAAGTCTATGATAATAAAGATAATTCAGAAGATGACATTCAGATGGAACCTCTTGAGGATGAAGAGGGCTTTTTTATGAGCGACAAAACTATTCTTAAAGAAGAAGAAAATGATAACAACAAGGAAGAAGAAGTTATTATATTAAACCCTGAACCTTATCAGGAAGGTAAAACTTATTATGAAAAATATTACCAGAAAAAAGGTGATGATGAGGATTACGACAAGACTTATTTAGACACAGATCCCTTTGAAGGTGAAGATTTTTCTGAAAGCTCCGGTAATGAATATGATTATGATCAGGATATTGATGAAGAAAATGGTTATGATGACATTGATATTCCAGAATCGGTAAACATAGAAGATGATGTATTAAGGGACGATATATCCCCGGCTGCATCTAATAACCCTGACGAAGCAGAAGATACAAATAATGATAGTTTAATAGAAGAAAACAGTGACACAGAAAATCAGGATGCTATTGATACAAAAGACGAAGAAGAGCCTCAGGAAATTACAGCCTCAAGAAGTGTCTCTCTTCAGAAAAACCAGTATCTTGAAGTTATTTATCCTGGATCAGGCTGGGTTTATCTTGGAGAAAAAGATGACACTGAATTAATGCGTTACTTTGGAAGAAAGCGCAATTCAGGCAAAACCTCCTTTACATTAAGGGCAAGGGCTGAAGGTACTACCCTCCTTCACTTTTATAAAAATGACCCGCTGACAGGAAGATACCTTGATGATTATCTTGAAATTATTATTCTTTCTGAAAATGGTTCAAATAAGACTCA
>NZ_JAILGZ010000069.1 GCF_024696245.1 Treponema sp. | reverse complement strand
TATGGCTTCTGTAAGAACTTTGCCTGGAGTTTCTTTTAGTGGTATTGTTGGAGATCAGCCTTCAATTCGTGGTGGTGAACCAAGGGAAATGGTTTGTCTTCTTGACGGTATGTATACAATCTTTCCATGGCACTGGGGTGGCACATTTTCGATTTTTAATCCTTCCATGATTGATACCATCAAGTTGTCAAATGGTGTTTTTTCTGCAAGGTATGGAAGGGCTTCTTCAGGACTTCTTGAAGCAACAACAATTACACCAGATTATGAAAACTTTCATTTAGATGCTTCTGTTTCTACTACCTGTGCAGATATTTTTGCTCAGGTTCCTTTTGGACTTAACAGAGGTGGAATGCTTTTAGGTACACACCTTACTTACCTGGATCCTTTTGTCTGGCTTATTGATGCCTGTGGAAGTGATGCCCTTGATATGATTGACAGAGCTCCTTACATCAGGGATGCATTCTTAAAAGTTAATCTTACTCCTGTACCTGAACTTGATATCGCCCTTACAGGATTTTTTGGTAGTGACGGTATAGGTTACGATATGGAAGCAGAGGACGAAGGAATTACTTCCAATGTAAAACTTGATTATGACATTTATCAGGCAATGGCAGGTATAAATGTTAAATATCTTCTTAGTGATAATTCTTTTATAAACGGAATTATTTCCTATAACAGGATGTATGAAGATCTTGACGTAAG
This sequence comes from Treponema sp., assembly GCF_024696245.1. GTDB lineage: Bacteria > Spirochaetota > Spirochaetia > Treponematales > Treponemataceae > Treponema_D. The sequence goes on along the minus strand of NZ_JAILGZ010000069.1, from coordinate 4,059 downwards.
TCAGAAAGATACCGGTGATGTTTACTACACTGATGATTTTATCAGTCAGTATTCTTCTGTATATCCAGGTGTTAGTGCAGGTGGATATTACACTTTGACTGATATGGAAAATTACAATGGAGAAAAAATTGACAGTCATCTTGTAACAGGAAAACTTGAAGGTCAGACTTTGATTTCTGAAAAGAATACACTTTGCTTTGGCGTAGAAGAAACTTTCTCAAGATCTGATTTTAAAAACACATTGGATGGCTGGGGTGATGTTGAAAGTAATCAGGGAATGGTTTTTAAGCATCTTAATTTTTCTACTGAGAGCAAGGGGACTGCTATCCTTGATAATGCACTTTATTGTACCTGGTCTTATGGAAATGAAAATGATTTTATTCAGTCAGAGCTTGGTATAAGAGGAGAATTCATTAACATCTGGAATAAAAAAGATGATTATGTTTTGAATTTTATTCCAGATATTTGTCCAAGGGCTTCCGTAACTGTTACACCATGGAGAAATACTTCTGCTTTTGAAAGACTTTCGTTTACTGCAGGTTCAGGATTTTTTGTTTCTGTTCCGGTAGACATAATGATGGTAAAGAAAGAAATGGGGCTTGAAGATTTTGATGTTCATGGAAACAGGGCTATCCTTAGCGTTCTTGGCGCTGAAGCTGTATTAAATAATGGATGGAAATTAAAACTTGAAACATATTACAGACATTATCTTTCCAGAATGTATTTCTATCAACAGAATGATGCTTCTTCTAGCAGTCAGGATATAGATGTTTTTGTAAAAGATAATGGAAAGGGACATGTTTTTGGAATTGATTCTATGATTGAAAAGAAAGCTGGAGAAAAGTGGGATGGTTATATTTCTTATTCTTTTGTTTATGCAAGGCTTAATAATCCTGCCAATATTCCTGATGGTGTTGATGCAAATGGTATTCATGAAAGTGTTCTTGATCAGTGGTTCTATCCTTCTTATCATCGCTTCCATACTATTAATCTTGTAAGTAACTGGCATTTTGGTAAGGGATGGACATTTACCCTTAAGGGAACACTTGCTACTGGTTGTCCAAAAGACAAGACTGGAGAAGTAAGCTGTTATGCTTCCCAGCTGGATGACGGAACTGTAATTCAGCGTTACAGCAGAAGTTCATTCTATAGTGATACTTTAAGAACTCAGATTTCATGTCCTGTGGATGTTAGAATTTCTAAGAGCTGGAAATCTGAAGATGAAAAGAAATCCTGGGAATTTTACTTTGCCCTTCAGGATGTATTTGTAAATTTCTATACTCCGGAAGGAGAAAAGTCATTTAACCAGTATACAGGAAAAATGAGCGATACTAAATCTTCTGCTGATTTTAGTATTGGTGTACCGCTTCCATCACTTGGTTTTAAGATGAAATTCTAATACGGGATAATTATAAAAAGTAATAATTAAAAAAAACATAATTAAAAAAGCACAATTAAAAAAACATAATTAAAAAAAAGTTAAAAAATCCAAAAAAAAAAGTGACACTTCTGCCCTGCAGGAGTGTCATATTATTGAACGCAAAATAAAATCATAGGAGTAAATCATGAACGAAGGATTTAGTTTAATCGAACTTTTTAATCTTGGAGGACCATTTATGTGGGTCCTTCTGGCATTTTCTGTAGCAACAATTGCTATCATTATTGAAAGATGTATTTATCTTGCCTGGCATAACTGCAAGGTTAAGCCTCTCTGTGAGAAAATCAATGCCCTTGTTAAAGCTGGAAAAATTTCTGACGCAGAAGATTATCTTGCATCCTGCTCTCATAAAGAAACAATTGCAAGTATTCTTCTTGCAGTTCTTAAAAATTCATCCCATGGTGAAAGCCGTATGGAAAGGGCAGCAGAAACTGAAGCACAGGAAAGACTTAGAAGAATGGAAAATGGATTTAATTACCTTACAGCCCTTTCTTCTCTTGCACCACTTACAGGATTTTTAGGAACAGTATCAGGAATGATTGGTGCCTTCCAGTCTATTGCAATGGCTACAGATGTTAATGCCCAGCTTGTTGCAGGTGGTATTTATGAAGCTTTGATTACAACAGTATTTGGTTTGATAATTGCCATTATCGCACTTGTTGCATATAACCTCTTGATTAAGAGAGTTGATGATTTTTCTGCAGAATCATCCAGGGCAATTAATGAAATGGTTTCTTTAATAATGGATGAAAAAGAATCGGCTTAAGGAAGGGGGACAAAGATGCTTAAAAGGTTTGTCCGCCATAAGCCGGAAGATGCTGGAAGTTCAGGTTCCCTTAATGACCTGTCTTTTTTGCTGATAATCTTTTTTATCGTAATTGCAGGTTTTAATGTTAATAAAGGTTTTCTGATGAGTCTTCCTTCAAAAGAAAAACCAAGGGTTGTAAATACATCAGAAATAATTAAATGCAATCTTGATAAAGATGGTAATCTTTTTACTGATGGAAAAATTGTAAGCGAAGTTGAACTTGAAAAAATCATAAAAGAAAAGGCTGGAGAAAATCCACAGATGACTTTTCTTTTATCGATTTCACCACAAGCTCCCTATCAGTTTGTTGTAAATGTAATTTCAATGATAAGGCAGCTTAAGGTAGAGAATTTTTCATTCAAGATGGAAGAAGGAGTATAGAAATGGTAAACATTAAACGTAAGAGAAGGTCACCATCTGTAACTACTTCTTCCATGTCGGATATCGGTTTTTTGCTTTTGATTTTTATCATGCTTATTTCTTTAATGAACCAGAGATTTGAAGAAAAAATCGATTATTCAGAAAGCCATATTATAGAAAGAACCCAGGCAGAGGACAACTTTGAAATCTGGATTCAAAAGGATGGAGTTATTTCTGCAGATGGTAATGTACTTGATCAGATTGGCCTTGAGCAGGCTATTGTAAAGGCAGTTACTGACAATCCTCAGGTAAGGATTCATATAATTGCAGATAAAAATACTCCTTATATGTATGTAAACAATGCTGTTTCTGTTCTTCAGCTTCTGCAGCATCGTGTCGTAAGTTTTGTAGTAAGGGAAAAGTAATATGAAAAGAGATCTTTCAGCTTTATATATAAAATATTCGCGGCCATTCTTTATTTTTGTAGTTCTTCTTCTTCACACAGCTGCAATATATGGAATTAATTTTAGAAATCATGTAGAAGAAGAAACTGAAGAAACTGCAGAAGCTACAGTATTTAAGCTTGTGGATATAATGGAAGCATTGCCTCCGCCTCCCGAGCCAGCTCCAGTTAAAGAAAAAATTGTTGAGGTAAGGGATCAGCCTGCAGCCTCTGAAAAAATCGTAGAAACTCAGGATAAGGTTCAGGTTATAAAGGAAGAGATAAATTATCTTCCCCAGCATAAGATTTCTGCAGTTCCTGTAATCCCTGGAAATGAAGTTTTGTCCAGGATTGTTTATCCTCCTATGGCATTAAAGCAGGGTATTGAAGCTGTTGTATATCTTGAGCTTTTAATAGACAGCAAGGGACAGATAAGAAATATAAATGTTTTGAAAGATCCTGGTTATGGTTTTGCCCAGGCTGCAATTGCGGCTTTAGACGGAATTTCCTGCATTCCTGCCAGCAGCAACGGTAAAAACTGTGCTGTCCGATACAGGTATCCGGTAAGATTCACCTTAAGAAAGTAAAAAAGACCGGCTTATAATTAAAAAGAGAAGAAAGTTTTAATCACAGGATTATGTGCTATAATTAAATATGTGAAAAAGAGTTTATCCATAAGCGCTTTAGTCCTTATTTTTCTCGCTGAATTAGCCGGTCTTCTGGGAATCCTTTACCTCAGGTCATCCATGGATTTTCAGTCTTCTCTTTTTAATTCCATGGTCGAAAATGTTTTTAAGGTAGAAAGCGATGTAGAACACCTGAAAAGCCTTCTTTACAAATATGAATATAATATGAGTCTGATTATGGACCCTTCTGATGAACGTAATTCAGACACCCTACGGGAACTTACAGAAACAGAGCTGGAAATAAGAAATCAGCTTATGGTACACGGGAATATTCTTAAAAACATGAAAAAGGGTTCAGAAAAGGAAGTCCTTTTTAGAAGTGTTA
>NZ_JAILGZ010000016.1 GCF_024696245.1 Treponema sp. | reverse complement strand
GGCCCGTCATTTTACAGAAATGCTGCTTTATGAAAAGAACATTCGAAGTCAGGAGCCTGTCCACACTACAATAGACCTTAATATTCAGGAACAATGCGAAAAAATCTTTACTTCTTATTTGAACAGGAACAAAAGCTTTGGGGTAAAAAATGCCGCCCTCCTTTTACTTGACTGGAAAAAGATGGAAATAATAGCAAATATTGGTTCTGCAAACTATTATGATGATTCAATTGAAGGCAAGGTAAATGCAACAACAGCAAAACGTTCTCCCGGTTCTACATTAAAACCTTTTATTTATGGCATGGCTCTGGAAGAAGGCCTTATTCATTACAGAAGCATGCTTAAGGATATTCCGACAACCTTTAATGAATATTCCCCCGATAATTATGGAAGCATTTTTAAGGGGCCGGTTCAAGCCTGGTTTGCCCTTGCCGACAGCCGAAATATTCCGGCAATTTATTTGCAGCAAAACTTAAAGGTCCGAAATCTTTATGATTATATGCAGGAAGCCGGAGTAAGCGGACTTAAGGAAAGAGAGCATTACGGTCTTTCCATAGTTCTTGGAACTGCGGATATTTCCATGCTGGAGCTGGCAAAAATGTACTCTGCCCTTCCAAATGCTGGCCTGCAAAAGGATGTAAAATATTTAATGGAAAGGGGCTCTAAAGAAGAAAAAAGAATGCTGACAGAGGAAAGTGCCTTTATAGTAAGCAAGATGCTTGAAGCGAATGTTCCCCCTTATCAGAATAAACCATCAGAAATAAAGGATATTCCAGTTGCCTACAAAACAGGAACTTCAATTGGATTTAAGGACGCCTGGTCTGCAGGCTTTTTTGACAGATACGTGCTTATTGTTTGGGTAGGAAATTTTGACGGAGAAGGAAACAATGCCTTTTTAGGACGCCAGATGGTAGCTCCCCTCTTCTTTAATCTTGCCTATAGCATCTTATCTGATATTCCCGTAAAAGAAAGACTTGCTCCACGTCCAATGCCAGAAAATGTTATAGAAACAGAGGTCTGTGCCGTATCCGGTGGCCTTCCTACCGAAAACTGCCAGCATAGAGAAAAGGCTTATTTTATTCCGGGTGTCTCTCCAATTGAAAAATGTAAGATTCACAGAAAAATAAACATAGACACTAGAAGCGGTTACCGCACCGACGAAGTTAATAAACCTTATGTAAAAACTGTAATAAGAGAATTCTGGCCAAGTGATTTAGCAGCTCTTTTTGAAGAAGCAGGACTTCCAAGAATTCAGCCGCCAAATTATCCTCCGGAAGATTTTCGCCTGGATTCTGGAAAAGCAGGTTATCCACCAAAAATTACTTCCCTGCTTGGAGGAAGTGATTACATTTACCGTCCAAAGGACCCTGAAAAAAATAAAGTTCTTTTGTATGCTTCATCAGATGCTGATACTAATGAATTACTTTGGTTCAACGGACCAGATTTTATAGGAAGAGCAAAATCAGGGCAGATTCTGGAATGGGAACTAAAACCCGGAATACACGAAATTACAGTAACTGACCAGAAGGGACGTTCAGATTCAATCACAATTTCTGTAAAGGAAACTGAATATTAATAAAAAACCGGCAGACTAATCTGCCGGAAAAAGCATGGACTTAATTTTTTTATGTTATATCATTCCAGAGATTAGAATGAGTATGTCCAGTATACAGGAATTGCAATGCAAGTTTCTGTACCTGTAAATGTAAGAGAAAGACCGGCACCAACTTCATGATGGTCATTAATAGCATAAGCTACGCCAGGATTAATTCCAAGCTCCCAACCATCTTCATCAGCATCGAAATCTGACTTAAAGCTTGCTGCAATAGACACAGAGAAAGGATCTGAAATCTGATATCCAAAAGCAGCTCCTGCATAGAAATCAAAGCCATCATCTTCATCTCCACCAAGAGCCAGTACTAAATCACCGGCAAGAGAAATTGCATCCTTTTCAAAGATTACGCCAGCACTTACAAGGTTTCCGGCTACATCAGCGAATTCGCCGTTATAAGTAAAGCCACCGTTGATTGTAAGACCTTCAAGAGCAAAGAAGGAAACATAGGCACCAATTGAACGTGAATCATTAAGAATATCGCGGAAAGCAGCTCCGAAAGATACTGTATCAGCAATTTCATATTCAGCACCAAAGTTCAGATATGGAGAATCCCAATCATCATATCCACCAAACAAGGAAGTGAAATCAAGACCAGCTCCGATTGTAAGACCTTCGATTGGACGAATAAAGAGACCAAAATCACTTCCGATATTGCCGGCATCAAGATTGCTGTCTTCTACAGGAAGATAAGAACCTGCAATTGAATAGCCCTGGTGGAAACCAATTCCAAGGAGTTCAATAGGACGGAATTCAACAAAGTAATCATTGATTGCATAACCTGCAAGACCATAGCCCTGACCAATTGCCATATATGCGGAAGTCTTATTAAGACCTGTAACTACCTCTGCAGTAGTAAGGAAGAAAGAAATATCAAGACCAAAGTCGAGTTTGTCTGATGTGTATCCAACAACTGTATTATTCTCAAGACCTGCGAAACTTGAATCTGTTTCATCATCTGCAACTGTAATTTCTACAATGTCAGAAGAAAGAGTGTTTTCAAAGCTTACTTCCTGAGCAAAAGCTGCTGCAGAAAAAGCAAGTAATGCGGCTACGAGAATAGTCTTTTTTAATTTAATCATTATATACCCCTTGTTAGAATAAACTAACAGGAGGGGATAATAAACTCTATTTTGTAATTTGTCAAGAAAAAACTTTAAAAATAATTTAAAAAGTTAAATTTTTCCTCTTTCCTTCAGTATTTCTTCAAGATAGGAAACCATTTCAAAGACAAGCTTATCACAATGAGTCTTTCTGGGAATACCAAGTGCGGCATTAGCACGGAGTAAATCTGCACAGTTTACCATATCCTCATGTCGAGATGAAAAATCTTTAATAAGCTTCTGGGTTGTTGCAGGGTCATCTACACCAAAAAGGCCAAGCACCATAAGTCCGCCGGTAATTACACCGCAGGTAAGCCCGCTTTTCATGCCGCTTCCAAAAGCAGCTGCAAGTTTATATGCAGTTTCGTCATCCATATCTAAAGATTGGGTAAAGCTCATTAAAAGAGACTGAGTACAATTGTGATGAGGTTCAACAATGGCACGAATTTCCTTTGCTCGTTCAAGATACTTACTCATTTTATTCCTCCCACTTTGTGTATTTATCACATTCAAGAATCTTCTTTGCATTTGCAACGCGCTCTAAAGTTGGGCTTTCAGTATCCTTTAAGACATAATCAATTCCCAAATCCTTGTATTTTATTGCGCCAAGACCATGATAAGGAAGAACTTCTACTCTCTCTACATTGTGCAGAGTACGAATAAAATCACGAGTCTGAGTAAGATATTCGTCATTATCAGTCCAGCCTGGAACCAAAACATGACGAATCCAGATTGGCTTTTTGATTTCATCAAGATAAGCAAACATTTCGCGGATATTTTTACCTGTCTGGCCGGTCAGCTTAATATGCTCTTCTTCATTAATGTGCTTGATATCCATCAAAAGAATATCTGTCACTTCCATGAGCTTTTCAAACTTTGCAAACCATTTTTTGTCAGCCTCTGAAGCATCAGCTGCACGTCCATTTCTAAAAGGTCCGCCGGCTGTATCAATACAGGTATTTACGCCAAGCTCCTTAAAACGGGTAAAAAGCTCAATAAGAAAATCAATCTGGAAAAGAGGGTCTCCACCACTTACGGTTACCCCACCCTTTTTACCCCAATATTCCTTACAGGACATTGCTTCGGTAACAAGTTCTTCTACGGAATAAAGTTTACCATCTGTCATTTTCCAGGTATCAGGATTATGGCAGTAAAGACATCTTAAAGGACAACCTGAAAAAAAGATTATAAAACGGCTGCCAGGTCCGTCTGCACATCCAAAACTTTCCAACTGATGAATATATCCCTGCATAATTTTCCTCTCTTATAAAATATAATAATAAATCAGCTTCAAGTAACGTTTAATAGTATACACTATTTACGATAATTTTTCCCTCTTTCAATAAAATTCATATGAGATTTTTGCTTTCCAGTAAGGGGCCGCTTTGAAGTAATATCTTCTGATTTTTTATGATAATCAGACTGATTTTTTTCTTTCCTGAAAGAAGACCTTGAAGCATCCCCTTTCTTTACAAATTCTTTCCAGGCGGCAGGTTCCTCAACTTCAAACCTCAACTTTTCCCCTGTAAAAGGATGAGTAAATTCCAAAGTGCAGGCATGAAGACAAAGACGTCCAAAAGGATTGCTTTGAGCCCTATGTTCTTCATCACCCGCAATAGGATAACCGTGAGCCGCAAGATGAGCACGAATCTGATTTTTCTTTCCTGTATCCAGAGAAAGCTCAAAAAGTATATGACTTTTCCCCTTTTCCAGCATCTTATAATGAGTTCTTGCAGGCATAGTCTTAAAGCTATGTCCGGACTTATCTAAATCACCTTCTTTGGGAACAAAGCCTACGTTATAGGCATTCTGGGATAAATCATCATCTATAAGACCTGAATCTGCAAGCGGATTTCTCCTGGCCTTAGAAGATATTTCTCCAAGTGCATGGTATAAACGCTCGCTTACCATTTTATGCCAGTTATCCATTATCTTTTGCTGAGCCTGCTCTGTTAGAGCAAACATCATGACACCACTGGTATCCCGGTCCAAACGATGAACAGGATAAGGCTTATGTTTTGAATTTACAGCCCCTCTCTTTCTCAGAATATCTTCCAGCAAAGACTGGGCAGTATGTTTTTTACAGCCTGAATAAGGAACACTTAAAAGACCTGCTGGCTTATTAATTACTAGAAGCCACTGATCCTGATATAAAATCTCAATTTTATCCATAAGTTCGCGTATTTTAGCATTTTACTGTGAAAATAGCCACATCCATAAAAAAACCGCTCCGGCAAAGCGAAACGGTTTTTGACATCTGTCATTGTCCAGCTTGACCAGACAATCCCTTATTAAAGGCTTGCGTGAGTCGCAGCCTTCGGCTGCTTCACGAGTTTGCTTGCGCAAACTCGCATGTTCACACTACATTCAAACTAGAGTGACGCATGACATGTTCTGGCAATTACGTCGTCCTGCTGTTCCTTTGTAAGGTTGATGAAG
>NZ_JAILGZ010000139.1 GCF_024696245.1 Treponema sp. | reverse complement strand
TGCTGGGACATAGTGATGTGAGTACGACAATGATTTATACCCATGTATTGAACCGAGGCGCTGGTGGAGTAGTGAGCCCTTTGGACCGTCTGTGAGTTTACATGGACCCGTGTAAAATATATGGCAAACAACATAAATCTAAGTTAAAATTAAAATTATTCTATTTCCACCCCAGTTTACACTGACACTTTTTGCAGTGGGAAATGGTTACTGTGGATAGGGGGAATATTTGTTAGGTTGATGGCGCACTGCGCCACTTGCTGTTAGTAAGGAAAATCTTCCGGCAGATATTCTCCAGAAATATGGAAATAAAATCTAAGGAGGATTTTATGCCTAAAAAATCAGAAGTATATGAAAATTTAGATTCAAAACGGGTCGTAAAAGTTCAAATTCGACCTTATGATTCCGAAGGAAAATATGAGAACCTTGATGATGAAAACGGTACTTTGCAGGTAAAAAATGCAAGTGCAGAAGAGGTTATGAAAGTTGTTAGAACTGCCATATCGAAACATTTTGGAAGCAAGAATTGATTATGGAGATTTTAAGATGACAACATTAACAGTAAGTACAAAAGAAGAACTGGAAACAGCTGTAAAGAATAACACTGATAAAATTATCATAACAGGAGATTTAGCTCAGAAAATTATATCTGGGCAGAAGAAAAAGTCTGTAGCAAAAAAAATTGGGATAGGTAGCATGCTTGCAGGAGGAATTGCTGCAGGTATAGGAATGTTAGCAGCTCCAGTTACAGGGGGTGCTAGCGCGGTTGCAGGTGTGTCATACTTAGTTGCTACAACAGCAGGAGGAACTGCCGTTGCATTATCTACAGCTGAAGTTATTGCCGGAATTTTGGGAGTCTTGGGGGCTCTTGGAATAGCTGCTGGAGTTATTAACACAATTGCAAAAAACTATGATGTAAAGGTCTCTACAGATTCAACAACAGTTGAATGCACTCGGAAGTAAGAAAAAATATGAATCAAGCGGAGGTTAAGCCTTTGCTTGATAAATGGAGCAATAGTATATTGGAAAATGTAAGAATGCCGTTTCCATGGGAAAACATACCAAGAATATGTATAAATTGTGGTTATCGAGGATATGGAAAAAACATAAATTATACATTCTTCAAAAAATGTACAGCTATAAAATGTCCAAAGTGTGGTAAAAAGAAATTTATCAAAGACCCATATATTGTATTTTAGAGTTTTATAATAATATAAAACCTAACAAGAAGTTCAAAGCCGACAGCGGGTCAAGCCGGTTTGCGGTTTAACTGCGTTGTTAGGTTGATGGCGCACTGCGCCACTTATTGGTGATAAGGTAAATCTTCCGACAGATTTTCTCCAAAATGGAAATAAAATCGTAGGAGGATTTTATGGTTGGTCCAAAAACTTTTATTACTTGTCCCTGTTGTGGACAAGGCGTAACAATTCTTACAGGGACTATGTCTACTGGAAGTGGTAGTTTACCAGGTTCTTGTCCGAATTGCCATAAGATGGTAAGACTTGTTGTTCAGAATGGGAATCTTGTAGGCACAAAACCTGCTTGATTTTTTTCGATAAAACTTGTTACACAATAGGAAATTTTCTAAATTTTGCTGTTACGACGGAAAAAACATGGTTTCGGATTCGAGGAAATAGCGGATGTATTCGACGATCCATATTTTCTTGTCCGATATGACAAGAATCATTCTGTTGATGAAGAACGATGGAATGGAATCGGCTGTATAAACGGTCTTTTGGTTCTTGTAACAACTTTTACGGAGCGAGAGCGAACAAGAATTATTTCTGCCCAAAGAGCAGATAATGATTTGAAGGAGGTCTATTATGATTACATCAAAAAAATTAACGGCTGAACGTATTGCAGAAATTGAGAAAGTTCCAATTACTTATGATGACGATTCTCCAAAATTCTCGAAAGAAGAATTACAGGAATTTGTTCCGTATCATAAAGAATATTTTGACATTACTCCAAAAAAAGTACTTATCTCATTTAAAATTGATGCAGATATCCTTGCAGCAATGAAAGCTACAGGTAAAGGTTATCAGACAAGAATGAACAAGTGTCTCAGAGAAGCAGTTTTAGCAGGCAGATTTTAACCTGACACGAAGTTCAAAACGGATACCGCAGTTAAGCCGCATCCCCCGTTAAGCCCAGTTTACTTTTCTAATGCCTGGATTTTTTCTAGCAGAGCCTGGCGGTGAGGCGGGAGCTGAATCTGGGCAGAAGTTTTTCCTTCGTCTGTATACCACACCTGTTTGTCAAAATGTTTTGCAAGGTCTTCGCTCTTAAAATGTACTTCATAAAGTGCAAAGATTGTGTTGCGTAAAAGGCGCAGGTCTGCTTTGCTCAGTTTTGGAAGAACTTCGTTTACATACTTACCGTATTCATCATCTGTGTAGCCGTTGATTGCCATGGCGTAAAAGTCCGGGTCGCCCCAGGTGCGGCGGATGCGGAATACTTCGGTGTATTCTTCGCCTGCTATGTAGTAGTAGATGTTACCGCCGAAACCTACGTACCAGCTGGTAGAATATTCAGGTCTTGTTTCCTGATAATCTCCTTTACTACCAAGAATTTTGGAATAATTATTCAAATCAGTTAATAAAACAATTCTGTTTCCATTTACATCTGCACAAACAAAATTTGAATTATCTTCTGTTCCTTCGTCAAAACGTATCCCCCAATCATTTTTATAATTACCCCACCAGTCAAAATCAATTTGATAAGCATTTCCTTGCATATCATATTGAATTAATCCATTAAGAATTAAACCACTTTTACCAAGAACTTTCTTCATCTTACCTGAAGTTGAATAATATCTCTTTCCCCATACTAAAATTTCTGCATTTTCAAGTAAGTCTTTTATACCAAGCTCTTCTGCACGCGAAAGACTTTCTTCATATTTATCTGAATCATACTGCTTGAGATATTCTACTGCTTCTTTGTTTGTATAGATTTTTCCTTCTGTGTCTACTGCTCC
>NZ_JAILGZ010000132.1 GCF_024696245.1 Treponema sp. | reverse complement strand
AATATTAAAAGGTTTTTCATGTCCCAGCTGACTTCTTATTTTTCCCCATTTTGTATCAGGAGAACCCTTTGCAAATTCAATAAGGTCCAGGGCGTCCTGAATAAATTCATCCATCTTATCCATAGGACAGGACCTGAAGTGATGAGGATCGTATCCTGCAGGTAATACAGGCAGGGCTTTTGCTCCAATATCTTCACATAAGAGAAAATATTCGTAAAAGCCAAGGCCGAGACTCTGGTTGTAGCCCCAGTTATTTCTTCTTGAAGGTCTGTCTTCTATTCTTCCTATTGAATTCTTCCAGCGGTACTGGCTGTCATGTTCTTCTGAGTTAAGGGAACCATCGTGTACAAGACAACCTCCAGGGAATCTTAAAAAGGCAGGTTTAAGTTCCTTGAGTTTTTCTGCAAGGTCTTTTCTAAGTCCGTTTTTTCTTCCTTCAAAGGTGTCCTGAGGAAAAAGTGAAACAAAGTCGATGTAAGCCTTGCCTCTTCCTTTTACAGAAATAAGAAGGTTAAAGTCATTGCCGTCTGCATCAGGACAAAGTTCTGCCTGGTAAAGTTTCCAGCTGTCCGTAACTGTAAATTCTGCATGAGCATGGGACTGGCCCTTCTGGTCAATAAGGTCAGCAGTAAGAGCCTGATCAAACATCTGCTCCCTTCTGGCATAAAAAGAAAAGTCATATTTATTTTTTGCTTTGACCGGGATTCCTTTTGAAAAACCCGTGTTAAGGACACCGGTGCCTTCTCCAGGAGCAATAATATCAATTCCAAGATAATGGGGATTTTTCTGACTTACAGGAGAGCCTGTTTCTATTACAAGATTTACTTCTCCCTGGCCATCATGTTTTTTCCACGCGGTAAGGTGATTAAAGAAAGGATTGTCTGCCTGACAGAATTCAAAGGCCCTGTTTTGTATAAGTTCACCATAAAGGCCTCCGTCTGCTGCATGATTCAAGTCCTCAAAGAATATTCCGTAAAGGTCTCCGGTGTATTTTTCGGAAGCTGCATTATTTTTTGTTTTGATTTCAAGCATAATTTCCTCTTTTACAAAAAATCATTATGATATAAAGGTCTGTTATTGTATACAATAAATGTGTAACCAATATAAAAAAAAATCATTATATTGTAATGATGATAAGGTAAAAAAAATCATTCGGAGGATTTTTCTATATGAAAACAGCAGCTAAAAAAATTGCAGGTCTTGTTGGTCTTGCAGTTCTTTCTTTCGGCTTTTTAGCACTTTCATGTAAAGTTCACAGTGGTTCGGCAAATGTTGCTTTTGCTGAATCTGTAGATCCGGTTTCAGTAAAGATTCCAGAAGATTCGCTGAACATGACTCTGGCTTTACAGAATACTTTCCGTGCCATCAGTTCCCAGGTTCTTCCTGCTGTAGTTCAGGTTGATGTAACTGAAGTTACAAAAGTAAAGACTTACAATCCTTTTAAAGATATGGATATGCCTTTCTTCTTTGGAAATCCTTTTGGAGAAGATGATGAAGAACGTGAATATACCCAGTCAGGTCTGGGAACAGGAGTTATTGTAAGACAGATTGGCAATAAGGCTTATGTTCTTACTAATAACCATGTTGCAGGTAAGGCTACTACAATTAAAATCAGGCTCAGCGATGACCGTGAATTTGATGGAACTCTTGTAGGAAAGGACGAAAGGGTTGATATCGCCCTTGTTTCTTTTGAAGTAAAGGATGGAGAAAAACTTACTGTTGCCAAACTTGGAGACAGTTCAGAAGTTCAGCAGGGAGACATCGTTCTTGCCCTGGGAAGTCCTCTTGGTCTTACATCCAGCATTACTCAGGGTATCATCAGTGCTACAGGCCGTGATGGTTCCCAGATTGGTTCAATCAGTGACTTTATTCAGACAGATGCTGCCATTAACCAGGGTAACTCAGGTGGTCCTCTTGTAAATATTTACGGAGAAATTATTGGTATTAATACATGGATTATGTCTCAGTCCGGCGGTAACCAGGGTCTGGGATTTTCTATTCCTATTAACAACATAAAGAATTCAATCGACCAGTTTATCGAAAAGGGTAAGGTTGTTTACGGCTGGCTTGGAGTAAGTCTTGTAGAAGTAGAAGACAGCTTTAAGAAAGATCTTGGGGTAGAAGGAATGAACGGTGCCTTTGCATCAGAAATCTTCCTTAATTCACCTGCCATTAAGGGAGGCATTCGTGCCGGTGACTTTATTGTTGCCCTTAACGGTCACGAAATTAAAAACGTAAATCAGCTTGTAAGGGAAGTTGGAAGTCTTCCTGTTGGAACAAAGGCTAAGTTTACCCTTTACCGTGGTAAAGAAAAGCTGGATGTAGAAGTTACAATAGAAGAACGTAAGGAAGATGTTTCCGGCGACAATACAAAACTCTGGCCTGGATTTATTGCATCTCCTCTTAATGATGAAATTAAAAAGTCCCTTAAGATTGAAGATGAGGATGTAAAGGGTGTTGTTGTAGCTCAGGTTCAGGAAAAGTCTCCTGCATCTGCCCTTCGTATTCAGAATAACGATGTAATTACAGCTGTTAACGATGTTAAAGTTACATCTCTTGCTGAATTCTATGCTGAACTTGCAAAGGCTAAATCAGAAGTATGGTTTGATATTTATTCAGACGGTCATACAATCAGCACGGGACGTTATAAGATTAACAAATAAAACAATAAATCGAATAAAACAATAAAGCCTGCCTGCAATGACAAGTATTTTATGTCTGCAGCAGGCTTTTTAATTTATAAGATTTTTTATTATAAAAGAGATGGAGAAAAAACCCGGTTTTTTGTAAAAGGGAATTAAAGGATTTTAAAATCAGGTTCGTCCTGATTAAAGAAGATTTTTACCCTGCAGTTTTCCATAGTTACGTTTTCCGTAAAGGAAGCAAGATTCATGGCATAAGGGGAGAGTATGTCTTCCGGATTGTAGGATGTTTCTACTTCGCTTTCTTCGTTTTCTGCAGCCAGTCTTGAGAAGGCTCCGTTAAGTTTTACCATGTCACAGGCTGCAGGAAAAAGATGATTCTTGTGCTTTTCGTCAAATTTTTCTTTTAGAAAGTTAAGCTGCATTTTTTCTATTTCTTCATGGCTATGGTCTTCCGGAATAAAATCCGTTACATAGGAACAGTTGTTGCACTGCTGCCATTCATCAAAATCTGCAAAAAAAGAAGAAGGGTTTATTTTTAAAGCTCCAAGTATTGTGTTAAACCAGCTTACAGCCCTGCCTGCGGTATAAAAAGTCCTGCATGCAAAAGCAATTCCCCTGGCAAAATCCATGTCTTTACTTGAAAATACTGCCGTAGAAGGGGGAAGCTCAGATTCATCCAGCTGAGGAAAAACTATATGGTTTGGATAAAGACTTGTGGCAAAATCCAGCCTGTCCCTGAAAGCCTTAAAAGTGTCTCCCTGGGACTGTCCGTATTTCATTACAAAACCAAATACCAGTCCTGCATCATTAAGGATTTTTGCCTTGGAAGAATAGAGCTTTTTGTCAAAAAGAAGGACTCCATTTTTCTGGTTTACTTCCAGGGGAATATCCAGGGAACACCAGAGTTCCTGAAGAAGGGCTGCATTTTTCTGGTCAATAATGGATGCAGATATTTCTGCCTGAACAAAGGAATCAGGTGATTTTTTCTGAGTAGCTGTAATAAATTTAAGAAGCTCTTCCTTTGTTCTGAACATATATTTTTTTCTGTCCTAGAGAATATTGATTGAAGCCTTGCGACACTGTTCAAGCATATCCTGAGGCCAGGTACTTACCTGTGTTTCTCCAATGTGAGCCTTGCGGAGGAAGTACATACAAAGACGGGACTGTCCGATACCGCCACCTATTGTCTGGTAGAGTTCACCGTTAAGAAGTTTTTTGTGGAAGGTAAACTTTTCCCTGTCAGTGCAGTTTCTTTCTTTAAGCTGAATCTTAAGGGTTTCTGGATTTACGCGGATACCCATTGAAGAAAGTTCCATTGCTTCATTAAGTACAGGATTCCATACAAGAAGGTCTCCGTTAAGTCCCTTGTGTCCGTCTCCGGTTTCTGTTGTCCAGTCATCATAGTCAGGAGAACGTCCGTCATGAAGGGAACCATCTGGAAGGGTACCACCAATACCGATTACAAAGATTGCCCCGTACTTTTTACATTCTTCTGTTTCCCTTTCTTTTGGAGAAAGCTTAGGATATTTTTTAAGAAGATCATCTGCGTATACAAATGTAATTTCTTCCGGAAGAATAGGCTTGATTTCTTCGTAGCGGTCATAAACAAAGAATTCTGTCTGTTTAAGGCAGCGGTAAACCTTTTTTACGATTTCCTTAAGGTACATGATGGTGCGGTCATTATCGTTCATATGAAGGCACCAGTCCCACTGGTCTACGTAAAGTGAATGGAGGTTGTCCAGTTCTTCATCAGCACGAATGGCGTTCATGTCTGTGTATATTCCAAAACCTGTTCCAAGACCAAGTTCAGTAACCTTAAGACGCTTCCACTTAGCCAGGGAATGTACGATTTCCATCTGTGTATTGCCCAGATCCTTTACAGGAAAAGTTACTGCATGTTCAACACCGTTAAGGTCGTCGTTAATACCTTCACCACTCTTTACAAAGAGAGGAGCAGTTACTCTGGTAAGGTTAAGTTCTGTGGAAAGAGAGAGCTGAAAAAAATCCTTAATAAGGATAATTGCTTTTTCTGTTTCCTTTACATTAAGAATAGGTTTGTAGTTTTCCGGAATATAAAGTCTGGACATAAGTTACCCCTGATTACAATGTCTGTATAAATTTAAGGAAGGCTGCCTTGCCTTCTGCTGTTCTTTTATAAACGCCTGCATCTTCAAGAACCTGGGCAAATACTTTACCTGTTTCGTCCTGAAGAATCTTTTCTGCGTTAGAAGAATCAATTTTAGAATAGTTCTTTTTGAATTCTTCTACCCATTCTGCATGTTTGCCAAGTACGTCGTCATTGGAAATATCTTTTCCTTCTACGAGGGCTTTTGCAAGATCAGAGAGTTCACCCTTAAGTCTGCTTGGAAGAACTGCAAGACCCATTACTTCAATAAGTCCGATGTTTTCCTTTTTAATATGGTGAAGTTTTGCATGAGGATGGAATACACCAAGAGGGTGTTCTTCTGTAGTAATATTGTTGCGGAGTACAAGGTCGAGTTCAAAAAGATCACCACGCTTTCTTGCAATTGGTGTAATTGTATTGTGTTTAACTCCGTCAGTTTCTGCAAAAATAAAGGCATCTTTATCAGTGTATGTGCGCCATGAAGCAAGAATTTTTTCTGCAAGGGCAATAACTGAATCAGGATTTTTTGAATCAAGGCGGATAACACTCATAGGCCACTTAACGATTCCGGCCTTTACGTCATCAAAACCCTTTACGCTGAATTCACTTTCTACAGAAGCGCGGGCCATTGCAAATTCGTAGTTACCACCCTGGAAGTGATTATGGGTAAGAATTGAACCACCAACAATAGGAAGGTCGGCGTTGGAACCGATTGTGTAATGAGGGAAGAGCTTTATAAAGTCAAAAAGACAGCGGAAAGTATCTCCCGAAATTACCATAGGTGTATGTTCAAAACTGAATACAATACAGTGCTCGTTGTAGTATACGTATGGAGAATACTGAAGTCCCCATTCCTTACCGTTAAGGGTAATAGGAATAATGCGGTGGGTCTGGCGGGCTGCATGGTTTACCCTTCCTGCATATCCTTCATTCTGTTTGCAAAGGAGACATGCAGGGTAGCCTGATTTTTTTGCGTTAAGGGCAGCTGCAATTGCCTTAGGATCTTTTTCAGGTTTGGAAAGGTTGATTGTAATATCAATGTCACCGTATTCAGTTTTAGACTGCCATTTAAGATCCTTACATACCCTGTAGCGGCGGATATAGTCTGTGTCCTGAGAGAACTTGTAGTACCAGTCAGTTGCTTCTTTTGGAGAAAGAGCATAGCGCTTTTTAAATTCTGCCCTGATTTCAGAAGGGCGGGCAACAAGACAACCCATTATTTTTGTATCAAAAAGATCTCTGTAAACAATTGAATCTTCGATAAGCTTATGTTCTACGGCATAGTCAAGAAGTTCTTTAAGAAGGGCTTCAAAATTGCAGGCATTATTACCAAGGTCAAAATCAGGAACAGCCTGAGCCTGTGCGTCGTTTTCAAATCCATCAAGACCAAAAAGTTCAAGAAGACGATTCTGTGTGTAAATGATATCGTCCTTTGTAATGAGACCGGTTTTTAAACCATAACCGGTTAGTGCATTTATATTTTCGTAGATACTCATGATTTGACTATTATAGAAAAATTCATAGTCTAATTCAATTGAGTTTATGGTAAAAAAGACTGGAAGAGCTGATTTGAACAATACTTTAATTCTTTATTCATTCACATAAAAGATTCACTTGAAATATTTTTTCTGATTATTCATACTTTGGGCATGACTACTTCCAGAAAAAAGCTCATTCTTATACTTATTATTGAAATTATTATTATTGCTGTCCTTATATACAGACAGAAGGAAAGAGCCAGGCTTCAAAGTCAGACTCAGGCTCAGGAAAGCAGCCTGGACCAGGGACAGATTCAGGTTGAAGAAAAAGACAGGAATTTACAAAGCCAGACTGACCTTATGGAAGAAGGGGAGGTAAAGACACTTACCCTTACTGACCTTGAACTCCCTCTTTGTCCAGCAGTTATTCAGGGAAAAAACTGCCCCGATCACGAACTTCATGAATATTCAGGATTCAGGCTCTGTTACCGGGAATCCTATGAACTTGCTGAATGGGTCAGCTATACTTTAACTTCAGAGGAACTTGTAAAAGAAAGCAGCCGTACCAACGATTTCAGGTCAGATGACAGTATTACTACCGGTTCTGCAAGCCCTGCTGACTACTATAAATCCGGCTATGACAGGGGACACCTTGCACCTGCAGCAGATCTTGCCTGGAGTAAGGCTTCTATGAGTGAAAGTTTTCTTATGAGCAACATGACTCCCCAGACTCCTTCCTTTAACCGTAAAATCTGGATGTATCTTGAAACTCAGGTAAGGGAATGGGCTCAGCGTTATGGAGCTGTTACTGTAGTTACCGGCCCTGTTCTTGATAAAAAGGCTTCTGAATACCCTTCTATCGGAGAAAACCAGGTTGCAGTCCCGGAATATTTTTATAAGGTTCTTTTAGTAAAGGATGGGGATTCTTATCAGGCAATTGCTTTTCTTATTCCTAATGAAGGCTGGACAGGTACTTTCTGGGATTATGCCGTAAGTGTAGACGAAGTAGAAGAAAGCACTTCCCTGGACTTTTTTGCAGCTCTTGATGACAGAACTGAATCTGCAGTGGAAAGCAGCTTTCTTCCTGATTTCTGGAAGTAATTATTTTTTAAGGGCTTCCTTTAATACTGTAAGGTTTTTTTCCATGGCAGTAATATAGGCATCCTTATTAAGGGCTCCTGTTACGCAGGGGTCAAGCTGGTATACTCTAAGGCCTGTTTCGTTGGCAATGATTCTTGCAGCAGAAGATGAATACTGAGGTTCAGCAAAAAGGGCTATTTTTTCGTTTTCTGCCTTTTTACTTCTGATAAGCTTCATAAGGTAGTAAATCTCTTTCTGGGTAGGTTCTGTTCCCGGTTCCCTTTCAATTACAGCGGTAAGATTCAGCTTAAAGTCTGAGGCAAAATAAGGAAAGGCTTCATGGAAGGTAATAATTGCTGAATTTTCATAAGCCTTTAATTCATCCTGCATCCTGCCATAAAGTGAATTAATTTCTTCTATATATATAGCAGCATTCTTTTTATAAAGTTCTCCATTTTTAGGATCGGCTCTGGCAAGACCTTCTGCAATTACCTTAACTTCATGGGCTGCACCGGCAGGGCTTACCCAGATGTGGGCATTCTGATCTATAAGAGGGTAGTTTTCTGAAGCAATAATAAGACTGCCTTTTGTAAGTTCCAGGGCTTTATCAAGAAAATCTTCCATTCCGGCCCCATTTGCTACAATTACATCTGACTGACTTATAAGTTTCATGTCTTTTGTGGTAATTGAATAGTCATGGAGACAGCCGGTATCTGCAGGAGCAAGCATCTGCAGGCTTACATTTTCTGCATTCTCCGTAATATTAAGGAGCATTATGTAAAGAGGGTAAAAAGTTGCGGTTATTTTGAATTTTCCGTCATTCTTTTTTTTACTGCAGCCTGTAAATGTAAAAATGACTGCTATTACTGCCGCCAGGGCAATGTTAAAAAATCTTTTCATAACTTACATAATACTGATAAAAGGCCTGTTTTACTAGCTTAAGGGGAATTTCTTACTGATTATAAATCTCTTAATTATAGAAAAGAATTATTAAAACTCATTGACCACAGGGGCTTTTATAAGCATAATAGGCTCAGAAAACAAACGGGGTTGCAAAGATGGCAAATCGCATGATTTTAAATGAAACATCCTGGTTCGGGAGTGGCTCAATTAAAAAGCTTCCTGAAGAACTTAAAAACCGTGGAATTGAACGTGTTTTAGTCATAACGGATGCCGGACTTGTAAAGGCAAAAATAGCATCAAAAGTTACCCAGCTCCTTGTTTCCAATCGTATTGTCTATCAGATTTTTGATAAAGTTAAGTCAAATCCTTCTATTTTAAACGTAAAATCTGCTGTAGAAACAGCAATGCAGTTCCGTGCTGATGCAATTGTTGCAGTTGGCGGTGGTTCTGTTATTGATACTGCAAAAGCTGTTTCCATTATCTGTACTAATCCGGATTTTTCTGATGTACGTAAGCTGGAAGGGCTTTCAAAGACCAAGGCTAAGGGCCTGCCTCTTTTTGCCATTTCTACAACCAGCGGTACAGCTGCAGAAGTTACAATTAACTATGTAATTACCGATGAAACCCGTCAGCGTAAGTTTGTCTGCATTGACGCCCATGATATTCCTCTTGTTGCAATTGTAGATCCTGATCTTTCTGCAAAAATGCCGGAAAAACTCTGTGCTTCCTGTGGAATGGATGCTCTTGTTCATGCAATTGAAGGTTATCTTACAAAAGCTGCATGGCAGATGACAGATATGTACTGTCTTGAAGCTATCAGAATTATCAGTGCAAACATTAAGGATGCCGTAAAGGGAAAGGCTGCTGCCAGGGAACAGATGGCTTATGGCCAGTATATTGCCGGAATGGGCTTTTCTAACTGTGGTCTTGGTCTTGTTCATGCCATGGCGCATCCTTTAAGTGCTGTATTTGATATTCCTCATGGAGAAGCCTGTGCAGTTCTTCTTTCTCCTGTGCTTAAATTTAATGCTCCATCCAGCGGAACAAAATATAAGGATATTGCCCTTGCTATGGGTGCAAAAGTAGGTGCCAAGGCTACTGCTGCTACTTACAGAAAAACCTGTATGACTGCTGTAGATAAGCTTCTTAAAGAGTGCGGTATTCCTAAAAAGATAGAATCTGTTAAGGATCAGGAGATTGATTACGACTTCCTGGCAGAGAGTGCCCTTAAAGATGCCTGTATCGGAGGAAATCCAAAGGAAATTTCCAAGAAAAAGCTGATTGAGATATATAAGTCTATCCTTAAATAATATTTTAAAAGCTTTTATAAAAATATATTACAGGGCTTGAAAATGAGAATTAGAGAGTTAAAATTTATTTAGCGTATGGGAATGCGCTAAGTGGATGTCCGGAGTTTCTCTCGATGTTCATTTTCTGTCTGGGGCCATCGGAAGGTTATTCTGGTGGCCCTTCACATTTTAAATAAAGTGAGAAAAATAATACTCGACAATTTGAAAAGGTTTTCATAAAATACTTTTATCTGATTTATTCAGGGAGGATTATATGTACAGTAAAAATAATGCAGCTTTAAGGCCGCCAATGGGCTGGAACAGCTACGATTACTATAACACTATGGTTAGCGAAGAAGATGTAAAGCGTAATGCTGACTTTATGGCTGAACATTTAAGGATTTATGGATGGGAATATATTGTAGTAGACATTCAGTGGGCAGATCCTGCTGCCGGAAGTCTTTGTCCTCAGGTTCAGTATGTGCCTTTTACAAGGCTTTGCACTGATGAATATTCAAGACAAATCCCTGATCCTGCAAGATTTCCCTCCAGTGCAGGAGGAAAGGGCTTTGCTCCTCTTGCTGAATACTGTCATAAAAAAGGCCTTAAATTTGGTATTCACATTATGAGGGGAATTCCCCGTCAGTGCTGCCATGATCATTCAAGGATTTATGGAAGTGATGCAACTGCTGACCAGATAGCAAATCCTTTTAGTGTCTGTAAATGGAACGGAGATATGTATGGTGTTGACTATACAAAAAAAGGTGCAGCTGAATATTATGATTCAGTTTTTAACCTTTATGCCCAGTGGGGAGTTGATTTTGTAAAGGTTGATGACATCTGTAATACTAACTTTTATAAAGAAAATCCTTATTCAGCAGAAAAAGAAATAGAAATGATTGCAG
This sequence comes from Treponema sp., assembly GCF_024696245.1. Taxonomy (GTDB): domain Bacteria; phylum Spirochaetota; class Spirochaetia; order Treponematales; family Treponemataceae; genus Treponema_D. The sequence goes on along the minus strand of NZ_JAILGZ010000132.1, from coordinate 5,656 downwards.
CTGCCATAGAAAAATGCGGCCGTCCTATGGTTCTTTCCTTAAGTCCGGGACCTGCAGTTATAGAAAAAGCCTGGCATATGGAAAAATACGCTAATATGTGGCGTATAACAGATGATTTCTGGGATGACTGGCGCCTTCTTAAGAATATGTTTGAACGTTGTGAAGTATGGCAGAAACATGTAGGTTCAGGTAACTGGCCTGACTGTGACATGATTCCTATGGGGGATTTGGGCTATGGCTGGAATAAGACTGCCCGTAAGTCTAATTTTACTTCTGATGAAGAGCTGACCATGCTAACCCTCTGGAGTATTTTCCGCAGCCCCCTTATTCTTGGAACTGAACTGCCTTCTTTAAATAAGGAAAGCCTGAGCCGCCTGCAGAATGAAGAAGTACTTGCCCTTAATGCTTCTTCCCATGGTGCCTGTCAGGTTATGAGGTCAGAAAGTCAGGCTGTATGGGCAAGTCAGGGGGATGGTTGTCCTGCCCGGGGAACAGATGTATTTGTTGCCCTCTTTAATTTAAGTGAAGAGGATTCCGAGGTAAGCGTAAATCTTAGGGAGATTCCTTTTATAAATGAAAGCGGAACCTATAAGGTAAGGGATTTGTGGAACCGTAAGGATATGTTCCCTGTAGAAGGAAATACGGAACTTTCAATTTCCTTAAATAAACATGGAGCTGCCCTTCTTAAACTTTCCGGAAAGTAATCAAAAGGGTAAATTGTATTGCGCTGTATGCAACATTACAGTGCGGACTCTGCATTATATTAACATTGTAAAGACTCCCGGAATTTGTTATTATCTTGCAATTAAATTTATAATAACGTAAGAGGACAATTATGCTTACATTAAAATTTGGCGGTACAAGCATGGGTTCCGCCCGTCGTATTTTAGACAGCACGGATATTATGATTGGACGTGCAGAAACTGACCGCATTTCTGTTGTTGTCAGTGCAGTAGCAGGAGTTTCAAACAAGCTTCAGGCTGCCATTGACGGGTGTGTTGCCGGCGGAGTTGCTGCTTCTTATGTAAGCGAACTCAGATCAATTCACCAGGACATTTGTGCCGAAATCAAATCAACTTTATCAGCTTTTGACAGTCAGCCTGTACTGGCAAAAATCGAAGAGCACCTTGTAGAACTGGATAAGCTTCTTACAGGTATTTCTTCATTTGGAGAATGTCCTTCAGGAGTTCACTGCCGCATTATGGGTATGGGTGAACTTATGTGCGCTCCTATTGTAGAAGCAGTTCTTCTTGCAAAAAAACAGAGCGTAATCCTTCTTGATTCCCGCAAGTTTATTTATACAACAGGAGACCAGAAAGAGGGTGATCCTGATTATTCACATTGTGCAGATGCCTTTGCTGATTACCGTGACGGTTCAGCTCCAATGGCTCAGATTCTTCTTTTCCCTGGATTTATCTGTTCATGGATAAGCGGAACCGGTGCAAAACCTGTTATGGGTCTTCTCGGACGTAACGGTTCAGACTTTTCTGCTGCAATCGTAGGTTCATGCCTTGGTTCTTCAAAGGTAGAATTCTGGACAGACGTAGACGGTATTTACACTGCAGATCCACGTATTATTAAGGATGCAGTTCTTGTAAAGGATATGAGTTACGAAGAAGCAATGGAACTTTCTTTCTTTGGTTCTAAGGTTCTTCATCCAAAAACCCTTGCTCCTCTTGCTGCAAAAAATATTGAAGCCTGGAGCTTAAACTCTCATAATCCTGCTTCCAGGGGTACACGTATTGCCCGTGGTCCATTTGTTGATGAAAAGTCAGGTCCTGTAAGGGGAATCAGCTGTCTTAAGGACTGTGCAATGATTTCTGTTACTGGTGCCGGAATGAAAGGCCGTAAGGGTATGGCTTCCCGTATTTTCTCTGTTGTTGGAAATGCAGGTATTTCTGTGCTTCTTATTACCCAGTCTTCTTCTGAATATACAGTTTCTTTCTGTGTAAGAAAGGCTTATGCTCAGAAGGTTCAGGATATCCTTAAGGCAGAATTTGCCCTTGAAATCAGTACAAAGCTTCTTAATCCTATTGAAGTTTATGATGACCTTGCCATTGTTTCTATTATTGGTGATGCAATGAAGCAGAAGCGTGGTGTTGCAGGAACTTTCTTTGATTCCCTTGCAAGCCGCGACATTAACATTAAGGCTATTGCCCAGGGTTCTTCTGAGCGCTCTATTTCTGCAGTTATTAAGGCAGAAGACGGAGACATGGCTGTACGTGTTGTTCATCAGTTCTTCTTTAATACAGTTCAGTCAATTCAGGTTTACGCCTTTGGTGCAGGAACTATCGGCGGTACAATGCTTGATCAGATTAACGAACAGCATGACATTCTTCTTGAACAGGGAATCGATGTTCGCGTAATGGCAATTGCAAATATCGACGGTATGATTTTTAATGCTGACGGTATTGAACTTAACGGCTGGCGTGACAAGGTTAAGGCTGACGGTAAAAAGACTAACCTTGATGAAATCCTTGAATTTGTAAAGGAAACAAAACCTCTTAATCCTATCTTTGTTGACTGTACAGCAAGTTATGATCTTCCTGAGCGTTACATTGATATCCTTAAGACAGGAATGAATATTGCAACTCCTAACAAGCGTGCAAATTCCATGAGCATGGACTTCTATCACAAGCTCCGTGAAACTGCAAACGAAATGCACGTACGCTTCCTTTATGAAACAAACGTAGGTGCAGGTCTTCCTATCATTGATACTTTGCAGAATCTCTTTAAGTCAGGAGATAAACTTACAGGCTTTAACGGAATCATGTCCGGTTCCCTTTCTTATATTTTCGGTAAGCTGGATGAAGGTAAAAAGTTTAGTGAAGCTGTTCTTGAAGCAAAGGAACTCCGCTATACAGAACCGGATCCACGTGATGACCTTAAGGGTACTGATGTTGCCCGCAAGGCTCTTATCATTGCCCGTGAATCAGGAATGGAAATTGAACTTGAAGACATTGAAATGCGTTCCATCTTCCCTGAAGGATTCTCTCTTGAAGGTACAACAGAAGAATTCCTTAAAAAACTTCCTGAACTGGATTCTTACTTTGCAGATAAAATGGCTGCCCTCAAAAAGGAAAACAAGGTTCTCCGCATGGGTGCCTCAATTAAAGACGGTAAGGTATCTGTAGGAATGCTGGAAGTAGGTCCTGAAGATCCGCTTTATGGTGTACGTGGTGGAGAAAATGCCTTTGTATTCCATACAGCCCGCTATACACCTATTCCTCTTACTGTACGTGGTTATGGTGCAGGTGCAGGTGTTACAGCTGCCGGTGTATTTGGAGATATCCTCCGCACTGTAAGCTGGAATGTATCTAAGTTTTGATTTTGATTGAATACTTTCAGGATTGAGGATCTGTAGTTTTTATTATTTTTACTGTACTTAACCTGAAAATAAAAGGACGGTTAAGTATGGTAATTGTATTAAAAAAAGATATCGAAAAATCCCAGAAAGAAAATCTTGAGTCTTTTCTTCATTCCCATGATTTTAAGCTTAATGAAGTCAGGGGAGAAGAAGAGACTGTAATTGCTGCGGTAGGTAAAGTTAAACTTGATGTTTCAGAAGTTGAACTTATTCCTGGAGTTCAAAGAGTAATTCCTATCAGCCGTCCTTATAAGATGGCCAGCCGCGAATTTAAAAAAGAAAATACAGTTGTAGAAATACCTAATTCCCGTGGTCAGGTAATCCGTCTTGGTGGAAACAGAATTATTGCAGCTGCAGGTCCATGTGCAGTAGAAAGCCGTGAACAGATTATGGAAGTTGCTGCCAGGGTTGCAGAAAGCGGTGCCGTACTTTTAAGAAGTGCCACATTTAAACCACAAAGTTCACCTTACAGTTTTAAGGGTCTGGGAGAAGAAGGCCTTAAGTATCTTAAAGAAGCAGGTGATAAATACGGTCTTCCTGTTGTTACAGAAATCGTTTCGGAAAGTCTTATTCCCCTTATGGAAGATTATGGTGTTGATGTTTACCAGATTGGTGCAGGCAACATGCAGAACTTTGACCTTTTAAAAAAGGTGGGGGCTTTAGGTAAGCCTGTTATCCTTAAAAGAAGTTATACTGCAACTCTTGAAGAGCTGCTTATGAGTGCGGAGTATCTTCTATCTGCCGGAACAGACAAGGTAATTCTTTGTGAGAGGGGCATAAGGACTTTTGAACATGCTACAAGGAATACCCTGGATTTGTCTGCCGTTCAGGTTCTCCGTTCCCTTACTCATCTTCCTGTTATTGTAGACCCAAGTCATGCTGTTGGTATCAGGGAAAAGATTCCTGCAATGGGACTTGCATCAGTTGCTTCCGGGGCAGATGGTCTTGTTGTAGATGTTCACCCTAATCCGGAAAAGGCTTTAAGCGGTGCAATCCTCTCTATTGTTCCTGAACAGTTTGATAAAATGATGCACGATATAGAAGCTCTTGCTCCTGTAATGGGAAAATCCGTTTATCATATTTTTACACCAGTTTCTGCAGGAGTTTCAGGCATTACTAAGGAAGGTGGAAAAATTCAGGTTGCGTACTCCGGTAAAAAGGGTGCCTATGCAGAACAGGCTATTGGAAGGTACTTTGATGCAAGTGAAGCAGAGGCTCTTGCCATGGATTCTTTTGGAGAAGTATTCCAGGCTGTAACTGACGGTTCCTGTGATTATGGAATGATTCCAATAGAAAACTCCCTTAACGGTAGTGTTTATCAGAACTATGATAATTTTTCCAGATTTGATGATGTAGAAATAGTAGGTTCCGTTACCCTTAATATCCGTCATTCCCTTCTGGGTTTACAGGATGCCTGTGTAGAAGATATTAAAACCGTTTATTCCCATCCTCAGGGTTTTGGTCAGTCAAAAAAATATCTTGATCAGCATAAGGAGTGGGGACTTATTGATTCTGTTTCTACATCTACTGCTGCTGAATTTGTTGCTTCCCAGAAAGTAAAAAGCAACGCTGCAATCGGCAGTATTGTAAATGCTCAGATTTACGGTCTTAAGATTCTTGCAGAAGACATAGAAGATGATCCTGGAAACTTTACAAGATTTGTAATTATCGCTTCCAGGGATAAGGCAAGAAAGGCTCCGGTTCTGTCTAATATCAGGCCTAATATGGCAAGCTTTATTTTTACTACCCGTAACGAAAGCGGTGCCCTTTACAATACCCTGGGGATTTTTGAAAAGCAGAGGCTTAATCTGACCCGCCTTGAGTCCCGTCCTATAAAAGGTCAGTTATGGAAGAGCTGGTTCTATGCTGATGTTGAACTTCCAGATTCTTCAGAAGATGTATACTCCAGGGCAGAAACTCTTCTTGGTGAATTAAAGGAAAAAACAGAAGATGTCAGGCTTCTTGGAGTTTATGCAGACGGTAAATAATGACCCGGTATAAATGAGCCGGGGGTCGTTGTTAAAATCTGATTTTCTGTTATAATAGATTGTAAATCCAGTTAAGAATTAACAAAGAGGATAATATGGAAAAGAAATATGTACTTTCAGTTTTAGTAGAAAACCATGCAGGTGTATTGAGCCGTGTTTCTGGTCTTTTCAGCCGCCGTGGATATAATATTGATTCCCTTACAGTATGTGAAACATCTGAAGAAGATAAATCAAGAATGACAATTGTTGTTCGCGGTGATGAATATATTCTTGAACAGATAGAAAAACAGCTTTCAAAACT
>NZ_JAILGZ010000120.1 GCF_024696245.1 Treponema sp. | reverse complement strand
ATATTCCTTTTCAAAGCGGCGATACTGATGTGATCCGTTCAATGAACAGAAAGGGAAGTAGTGAAGATTATATTAATCTTGTTAAGTCTATAAGACAGGTTTTTCCGGAAAGTGCTATAAGGACAACTTTTCTTACAGGTTTTCCTGGAGAAACAGAAGAAGCTGCTCTTAATACAAGAAACTTTCTTAAAGCAATAGAAAGTGACTGGTCTGGTTGTTTTACCTACAGTCGTGAAGATGATACACCTGCTGCAAAAATGAAAGGCAGGGTGCCAAAAAAAATAGCTGCTCAAAGAGAAAGACAGCTTCAGGAAATTCAGACAGAAATTACGGAAAGACACCTTAAGGCCCGTACTGGAAAAGTTTATGATGTTCTAATAGAAGAAGTTGTAGAAAATCAGTCTGGTGGGGATGATGGTTTTGCAATCGGAAGGGCATGGTTTCAGGCTCCGGAAATTGACGGCAGTGTAGTTGTTCACTATGATCTTGACGACCAGGATGCCGTAAAGGCAATTGTTCCGGGGGCTATGGTAAAGGTAAATGTTTTTGCTTCTTCTCAGGTAGATGTAGACGGAGAATACTGTGGAGCCTGATTACCTTAGTGTATTAAATGACCAGCAGAAAGAAGCTGTTGTACATGAAGGTTCATCCCTTCTTATTCTTGCAGGTGCCGGTTCTGGTAAAACAAGAGTAATTACTACAAAAATTGCCTATCTTATTTCTCAAAAGAATATTAATCCTTTTTCCATTCTTGCTGTTACTTTTACTAAAAAGGCAGCTGCAGAAATGAAGGAAAGGGCCCAGCTTTTAGAAGAAAGAAGCCGCTACTGTCAGATAAGAACCTTTCATTCCTGGGGGGCTTATTTTTTACGTAAGTATCCTGTCTTTGCAGGAGTGTCTCCTGATTTTACTGTTTATGATGATGATGATATGGTTACCCTTTTAATGAAGGCAGTTCCATCCTTAAAGAAAAAGGATGCATCTCATTATGTAAAAAAAATATCCCTGGCAAAAGATTACTGTCTTCTTCCTGACAGTGAGGATTTGTTTACTGTAGATTCAGATTCAAGATTTCCGGAAATTTATAAAGCCTATGAGGACAGACTTAAACAGACCGGTAATGTGGATTTTGGTGACCTTATACTTCTTCCTTATCTTGTTATGAAGGATAATCCCAAAATCCGTCATGAGATTCACCAGCGATATAAAGTTATAATGGTGGATGAATATCAGGATTCCAACGTTGCCCAGTTTAATCTTCTTAAAATGCTCAGTGGTGCGGAAGAAGATAATCCGGCTTATGTTTGTGTTGTAGGTGATGATGACCAGAGTATCTATAAATTTCGTGGTGCAGAAGTCCGTAACATTTTAAATTTTCAGAAGGATTTTAAAGGCACAGATCTTATCCGCCTTGAAACAAATTACCGCTCTACTCAGGAAATCCTTGATTGTGCTGATTCAATCGTAAGGAATAATCATGAACGTATAGGAAAAACCCTTGTAAGCCACAGGGGTAAGGGAGTTCAGCCCGCACTTGTTTTTTTACCCGGTCAGGATGATGAAACAGAGTTTTGCAGTGAACTTATAAGTCAGTCTGTAGAAAAAGGCGGTTCCTATTCAGACTGGGCAATATTATACAGAACAAATGCCCAGTCCCTTGGTTTTGAAACAGAATTCCTTCACAGGAAGATTCCTTATGAAGTTGTAGGTTCCCTTAAGTTTTATGAGCGTGAAGAAATAAAGGACGCCCTCAGCTGGATAAGTTTTATAGCAAATCCAAGAGACGAAATTGCTTTCCGCAGAATTATAAATAAGCCTGTAAGGGGAATTGGTCCTGGAACTCAGGATAAAATACTTGCAGCTGCGGCAGGAAACAATATTCTTCTTGCCATGGATCAGATGAGCCTTACAAAAAAAGCCAGGGCTGGCGCCGATTCATTTAAGTCAGTTTTTGATGAACTTAGTGCCCTTATTCCCCAGCCGGAAGAATCTCTTGAATCCAACGCATCTCTTGCTCAGTCAGCCTTAAGTGTTTTTGATGACGAAAAGGAAGCTCTGGAAGAAGAAAAGAAAGAAAGTGAAGTTTCTGCTGCTGATGATGGAACTATAGAAGCTGCAAGACTTTCTGTTTTTGTAGAAGCTGTAATTAAAAAGACTGGACTTGAAGATTTTCATGCAGCACAGGACGAAATTGGTGGTACCCAGAAGGTATTGAACCTTCATGAACTTGTTAACTCTGCCGTTTTGTATGAATGTAACAGAAAGGGGCTGCTGGATTTTCTTGATCATATTAGTCTTGACCGTACTTTAGAAACTCAGGAAGAGCTTTCCGGCCAGAAAGAAGACAGGGTTACTTTAATAACCATTCATAATACAAAGGGTCTGGAATTTCCTAAGGTAATAATTACCGGAATGGAAAATGAAATCTTCCCGAGAATGCCGGATAATACGGAAGAGCTGGAAGAAGAAAGACGACTTTTTTACGTTGGAATTACCCGTGCCAAAAATGAACTTTACTTTACCAGCTGTTCAGTCAGGCGTCTTTATGGCCGTACCAATGCCATGAGTCCCAGTGTTTTCTTAAAGGAACTTGACGGAGAAAAAATCAGGGTACTTGGAACAAAGCCTCAGGCCTTTATTTCAAATGACGGTGCCGGTGATCCTGTAGCAAAAAAATACTGCGTTGGAGCCCAGGTTTATCATGATGACTGGGGATATGGACAGATTGTAAGGGCGGCTTATTCTGATACAGAGGGGGATGAAGAAGACAACCGGGAATGGGTTGTAAGTGTCAGCTTTGATACCGGTGGAATAAAAAAATTCATTCCTAAATATCAGGCATCTTCCCTTATTGTATGTTCTGATGAATGATTGATTCTTTATAAAAATAAAGCCCTGTAAGTAATGTAAAAGCTGATTTTTGCTTTGCTTACAGGGCTTTTTAATTTTACTCAATCTTTATTTATTAAAGAAAAGCTACACCAAAAACTGCACTGATGGCAACTATAAATACAGGATGGAGTTTTGTTCTGTAAAGAATTACAAGACATAACTCATAAAGAGCTATGGCCTTCCAGTCCAGAAGAATATCCAGGGTAGGGCGGGGGCTGGATGTAAGCTGCTTTATAAAATCATAGTTGCTTTCAAAGGCCTGGGTGTGGATTATACTTAAAGAAAATACCTGTATAAGGGCAACCATAACCATACCGGTAGTGGCTGGACGTAAAAAACTGAAAACGCTTTTAGTTAAGGGTTTTTCCTGAAACTTGGAAAAGAATCTGGCAATTATTATTATCACAATAAGGGAAGGCAGTACTTCCCCAAAGGTTGTAACAAGTCCTCCAACAGGCCCGTAAAGTTCAGTGCCTATATAAGTTGCAAGGTTAATTCCTATTGGTCCCGGTGTACTCTCTGAAATAGCCAGCATGCTGTAAAATTTTTCTGCAGTAAGAAGATGGTATTGTTCTACCAGAGCCTGCTGCATAAAAGTTGCTGCAACAAGACCTCCTCCTACAGCAAAGAGACCTATGTAAAAGAAAATAAAAAATAAATGAATAAGGGTCATTTACTGCTTCTCCTTGTGACAAAATAGAAAATGCTTCCTGCTGCAGCTGCTGTAAGGATGACTGCAATGGTGTGACATTTGAAAAAATAAATTGAAGCAAAGGAGGCTAGAAAAATAATGACGCTGTACCACTTTTTAATGGTTTTCTTACAAAGATTTATTACTGAATAGGTAAGAAGGGCGGCTACTGCTACGTTAATGCCTTTTAATGCTTTCTGAACCCAGAGAATTGATTCAAAATTAGAAATAAACTCTGCGATAAGGGTGATTATAATAATTGAAGGGGAGATTATTCCCAGTGTGGCAACTATTCCCCCGGAAATTCCCTTAAGTTTGTGTCCTACAAAGGTTGCAACGTTAACTGCAATAATTCCCGGAGTAGACTGGCCTATGGCATAGTAATCAAGAATTTCTTCATTACTTACCCAGCCTTTTCTTTCTACAAGTTCCCTTTCAAGGATAGGCAGCATGGCAAGACCGCCTCCAAAGGTAATGGAACCGATCTTAAAGAAGGTAATATAAAGTTCAAGAAAAGATTTAAACATGTAAAGATTATAGCTGTAAGTTCAGACTTTGTAAAACCGCCCTTTATTTAAAATAATACTGCCCCGGAGGACAAGGTCCACCGGGGCAGCTAGGAGTATTTTATCACAAGAGATTACTTTCTCTTAAGATACTTAACACTATCAAGGGCAACTGCTGCAATGATGATAAGACCTTTGAAAATAAACTGAAGGTTTGTATCAATTTGAAGGAATGTAAGACAGTAAGTAAGACTTGTAAAGATGATAACACCGATTGCGGCACCACCAATCTTACCAATACCACCATTGAAAGAGATTCCACCTACTACACAGGCAGCGATAGCATCCATTTCGTAACCCTGACCTGTACCAGCACTTGCATTAGCACGGAAGGCTTCAAGGAAGGCACCGCATCCGTAGAAGATACCTGCCATTACGAAGATAAGGAGTGTTGTCTTGAATACGCTGATACCAGAAACAGCTGCAGCTTCTGCGTTACCACCAACTGCATACATGTTCTTTCCGAATGTTGTTTTATTCCAGATAAACCATGCAACGATTACTGCAATGATTGCAGGAATAATAAGCTTTGGAATAGTAATAAGTTCACCATTAATAAAGCCAAGAACCCAGCGGCCACCAATAAGGTCTTTAACACTAGGATCAATACCACCTACAGGAGTACCGTCTGTTCCGAAGAAGAGAAGACCGTAAATGATAAGCTGTGTTGCAAGTGTAGAGATAAATGGGTGAATCTTAAGTTTTGCTGTGAAGAATCCTGCGAATACGCTGAATGCAACACAAAGTACGATGCTGAGAACAAGAGCAAGACCAAGACGTCCGGCCATTGGATAAGAAGTAAAGTTCCATGGACCAAGACCAAATACCTTAACGATGTTTGTACCTGGGTGAAGGATAAGTCCTGTAATTACCGAACCCATGGCAACCATACGGCCGACGCTAAGGTCTGTACCTGCAATAAGAATAAGTCCTGCTACACCAAGAGCATAGAACATACGGGTAGATGACTGTTCAAGAATTGTAAGGATGTTAGGAAGTGTAAGAAGGTTTCCTGATCCGTGGAGAGGCGCATAGATGATACAAACGATAAAGAAAAGGGCAATTGCAAGATAAAGTCCGTTTTCAAGAAGGAATTTTGAAAGCTTAAAGCTGTAAATGTAGTTCTTAAAGCTTAATGCAATGTCTTCCTTAAAGCTTGTTTTACCGTTACGGATGGCACGGTTTTCCTGAACGTGGTCAGTAAATGCCTGTTTTTTAGCATCCTTGCAGCGGTCAATAATTGTCTGTGCATGATTTTTAGCATCAAAGAGGGCAGACTTAAGTTCATAAGCTGCAGTGTTCTTTTCCTGCTCTGTTTTGCATGAAGCAATACGTGCACCAAAGTCAGCCTTGATTTTAGCTTCGTTATCTGCATGTTCTTTTTTAGCTTCTGCAATTTTAGCATCTTCTTCTGCATTTACCTGAGCAATGTACTTTTCTGCAAGTGCATTTGCGTAAACTAAAGTTACAGCAGAAAGTTCCTTGTCTGCAGCTTCATTCTGGCGGGCAATTACATTTGCCTTTTCAATGAGGCTGTTCTGTTCTGCGATAAAAGAAGCTCTTTCTTCTGAAGAAAGCATCTTGTTCTTTTTTGCAGATGTAATTTTCTGTTTAAGCTCGATTACCTTATTTACACCTTCATTGCGAAGTGTATCAAGGGCTGCGTGAAGAGTTTTAAGTGTTTCGTCTTCAGAAAAAGATGCAACTGTTTCTACAGACTTAAGTTCTTCAAGCTTTTCCCCTGCAAGCTTTTTTAATTCTTCGATATTGATGTCGGTCATTGTTTTCCTCTTGGATTAAAGATATTTAGCAGACAGACGAAGGAGTGCTTCCTGGTCTGTTTCTTTTGTATTGACGATTCCTGCAAGACGATGGTTTGACATTACAGCGATTCTGTTTGTAATACCAAGGATTTCAGGCATTTCGCTTGAAACTACGATAATTGTCTTGCCTTCTTTAGCCATCTGGATGATAAGCTGGTAGATTTCGTATTTAGCACCTACGTCGATACCGCGGGTTGGTTCGTCCAGAAGGAATACTTCAGGTTCCCTTTCCATCCATTTTCCGATAATAACCTTCTGCTGGTTACCTCCGGAAAGTGAGCTGATAAGTTCATCTGGAGATACACACTTTGTATGCATTCTCTTGATTTCCCTGTTGGCTGCATCATTAAGCTTTCTGTTAGAAAGAAGTCCGTTTGTCTTGTATGCATCAAGGTTTGTAATTGTTGTATTGAATTCAATACTTGCCTTTCCGAACATACCGTTAAACTTACGCTCTTCAGTTACCAGTGCAAAGTTATATTCCATTGCATCTTTACTTGAGTTAAAGCGGAGTTTTTTACCGTTAAGGATAATTTCTCCTGATGCAATGGTTCTGATTCCGAAGATACTTTCAAGAAGTTCACTGCGTCCTGCACCTACAAGGCCGTAAAGACCAAAGATTTCTCCCTTTTTAACAGTAAATGAAATGTCTTCAAGGTGAGGATCATATTTTGTAGAGAGGTTTCTGATTTCAAGATAGTCTTCTCCCGGTGTGTTGTCTACGTCAGGGAAGCGCTTGTCAAGGGAACGACCTACCATGGCTGTGATGAGTTTGTTCATGTCAGTTTCTTTTGTAGGAGATGTATAAACCATGCTTCCGTCACGAAGAACTGAAACTTCATCACAAATACGGAAGATTTCGTCCATTTTGTGAGAAATATATACAAATGAAACACCTTTACTTCTCAGTGAAGTTACGATAGAAAAAAGTTTTTCTACTTCTGGTTCTGTGAGTGAAGATGTTGGTTCATCCAAAACAATGATTTTTGCATTGTAAGAAACTGCTTTTGCAATTTCTACCATCTGTCTCTGTGAAACAGACATTGTTCTCATTATTGTCTGTGGGTTTACACTCATGTTTAAGGAAGAAAATAAAGCCATGCTTTCCTTAAACATCTTCTGTTCATCAACTACACCAAATTTTACAGGGTAGCGGCCAAGAAAGAGGTTATCCATTACAGTGCGGTCAAGACACTGGTTAAGTTCCTGATGAACCATGGCAACGCCGTTTTCAAGGGCTTCTTTTGGACTGATAAAATTAACTGGCCTTCCGTCCAAAGTAATCTGGCCTTCATCCTTTGCATAAATACCAAAAAGACATTTCATCATAGTGGATTTACCGGCTCCGTTTTCGCCCATAAGTCCCATAACACTGCCTTTTTTAATGGTAAGGTTAATACCGTTTAATACTTTATTTTTAGCAAAGGATTTCGACATGTTTTTAATTTCAAGTACTGTATCACTCATAATCTAAATCCTGTTTTTTTTGTATTGAAAAAAATTGGCCTGATGCATGCACAATTATGTATACACCAGGCCGGTGAAAAGCGTCAGATACTAGTACTTAAGTTTGTCTGTGTAGTCCTGAGCAGAGTTTGTCTTAACCATGTTGATTGCATAAGCATCAAAGCTGTTGAGGTTTGTGAACTTGTCAAGACAAGAAGATTCGTTCTGTCCGTCACCCTGTACGATTGTAAGGTCAAGGTTAAGGAGTGGAGCGTAGTATTTAAGAGCTGGAAGGTATGAAGATGAAAGGAAGTTATCAGCTGAGTTGTAGATTGTAAGGAGAACCTTCTTTTTGTCTGCCTTTGTCTGTTTAACACCAGCGTCACGTGTTCCTTCTTTAAAGAGCTTCCAGTTGCTCTTGTCTACAGCAACGTTAAGAGCTTTTACAGCTTTTGTATCTTCTTCATAAGTAAGCTGTGCAGAAATCTTGTTTCCGTAGCGGTCCTTTTCAAAGATACCTTTCTTGTAAGCAGCTTCACCCTTTTCTCCGTCAAGAAGGTTGCGGATAACCTGGAGAGTAGCTGTTGCCTGAGCATCAGTGTTCTGTGAAACTGTACCAGTAAGTTTGCCCTGTCCGATAGCTTCGATTGCATCAGCGTTAGCATCATAACCGAAGATTGGTACACCTGCAGGGTAGTTAGAAGCCTGGAGACAACCCATAGCCATACCGTCGTTGTTAGAAACTACCATATCAATTTCTTTTCCGAACTTGTTAGCCCAGTTACCCATTGCTTCAGTTGCAGCTGCAGCATTCCATGTAGAACCGTCAGTACCAGTCATGAACTTTCCTTCAAGTTCCTTTACTTTAAGAGTCTTGTTTCCAACCTTTACTTTTCCGATTGATGTGTTTCCTGCATCATAAGAACCTTGCCATGTTCCAAGAGCTTCACGAATACCTCTTGTGCGGGCCTTAGAGTCGTTGTGTCCGGCATCACCCATGCAGAGAACGTAACCGATGATTCCATCACCGTTGCGGTCAACCTTAGCTGGATCAGAGTTAGCAAGGAAGTCTACGATGAGCTGTCCCTGAACAGCACCACCACCTGCAGCATCAAATCCTACATAGTAAGTTTTGTCGTTCCAGTTCATAGCCTGTTTGCTCATGTCGATTTTATTGCTAACAGGGTCTGAAGGCTGTCTGTTAAAGAATACAAGTGGTTTGTCCTTGTTAAGGGAACCGCTTTTTGAACAACCTGTGAATGCAGAAGCAGCAAGTACAAGCGCTGTTGCAGCGAGAAGTGACTTTTTCATTATTGTTTCCTCCTGAATAATGAATCGATTTTTTTTATTTTGTTACGGATTTTTTTGAAATAGAAGAACAGACATGCATGACTATTAAACACAGCCTATAATCCCACCCGAAAATTATCCGGAACCTGATAAAAAGAGTATAAGTCCGGTTTAAGAAAACTGTCAAATTTTTAATGCAAAAAAAATGTAATTTTTCTTGCATTTTTTATGTAAAAATTAAAGTATTTTTAGATATTGAAAAAATTTTTTTATATTTTATTATAAAAGGCTCATGGAGTTGTAAAATGTTTGTAAAACTTGCCCTTCTTTTAGTTTTTTTTGCTGTTTTTATTTTTGTTGGCATTAAATGCCGGTCAATGAGTAAAAATGTTTCAGGTTATGTTCTTGGAGGACGATCCGTAGGGCCCTGGCTCACGGCTTTTGCTTACGGTACTTCCTATTTTTCTGCCGTAATATTTGTAGGATATGCAGGGCAGTTCGGCTGGACTTTTGGTGTAGCTTCAACATGGATTGGCCTTGGTAATGCCTTTATCGGTTCCCTTATGGCCTGGGCTATTCTTGGAAGGCGTACCCGTATTATGACCCAGCACCTTAATTCAAAGACCATGAGTGAATTCTTTGGAAAAAGATACGGATCTCCTGCCCTTAAGGTAGCTTCTTCTGCAATTACGTTTCTTTTCCTTATTCCTTACACTGCTTCTCTTTTTAACGGTCTTTCAAGGCTTTTCAGAATGGCCTTCAGCGTTGATTATGCCCTCTGTGTTATAGTTATGGCTGTTCTGACTGCTGTTTATGTTATTGCCGGCGGTTATATGGCTACTGCCGTAAATGATTTTATTCAGGGAATAGTAATGCTTGCCGGAATTGTTGCCGTTATCCTTGCTGTTCTTGCAAAGAACGGCGGCTTTATGGCAAGTCTTGCTGCAATGTCAGAAATCCAGTCTCCTGTAATGAAGGGAGCTTATGTTTCTTTCTTTGGACCTGATCCCCTTTACCTTATGATTGTAGTTCTCCTTACTTCCCTGGGAACCTGGGGGCTTCCACAGATGGTAGGAAAATTCTATGCAATTAAAAATGAGGAATCCATAAAAATCGGTACGGTCATTTCAACTTTCTTTGCCCTTGTTGTTGCAGGCGGATGTTATTTTCTCGGGGGATTCGGAAGGCTTTTTTCTACTCCGGAAGCCGTTGCAGCAGGAGGTTTTGATTCTATAGTACCTTCCATGCTTTCCGGTCTTGGAGACCTGCTTATTGCAGTAGTGCTCATTCTTGTTCTTTCTGCATCCATGAGTACCCTTTCATCCCTTGTACTTACTTCCAGTTCAACCCTTACCCTGGACTTTATCAATTCATTCCGCAGAAAAAAGAGTTCGGAAAAAACAGATATGCTTACCATGAGGTTCTTTGTTGCCGTATTTATCGTAATATCTGCTGTAATTGCCATTGTTCAGGCTAAAAGCCGGGTTACCTTTATTGCCCAGCTTATGGGTATTTCCTGGGGTGCACTTTCCGGTGCCTTCCTTGCTCCCTTTATGTACGGCTTATACTGGAAAAAGGTTTCCCGTCTTTCTGTTGCAGCGTCCTTTGCTTTTTCCGTAATTGTAATGGTATGTCAGCTTTGTATTTCCCTTAAGCTTTTTACTGTCAGCGGACCTGTATCCGGCTTTATCTTTAAGAATTCCCTTTATTCAGGAGTATTCTGCATGCTTTCCGGTCTGGTGATTGTACCTCTGGTAAGTTTCTTTACTAAAAAGTCAGTGCCTTCTGATGCAGATGCCATGTTCAGCTGTTATGATGCCAGGGTTCTTGTTCCTGCAAAGGATGTTCTTACTGATTCTGAAGGCCAGGCTTAAAAGGCTGATACTTCCACAAGAAGCAGATTTTCTCTATAATGCAATGCTATGAGCGAAACAAAATCAGTTAATGAAGATACGCTTGAAGCATTGCTGTATCTTTCCAGACTCTCTCCTGAGAGTACTAATATGGAAATCCTTAAAAAACAGGTAGATGAAATTGTAGGATACTTTGACATCCTCTCCAAGTATGATGATTCAGAAAATCCTTATGATGCATATCCGACTACAAAAGCCGATGAACTTCGTGAAGATGAAGTTGTTGCCGGTCTTGAAATGCACGATGTAAAGAACATCAACAAGGGTAACTTTGTTGACGGATACTTTCAGGTTCCTAAAGTTCTGGGTGAGGGTGCATGATGTATTACACTATAAAAGAAACTGTAGAAGCACTTAAAGCCGGAAAGGTAAGCAGTGCAGAACTTGTAAAAAAATCAGCAGAAACATTTGAGGCTGACAAATCCGGTCAGAAACCCCTTAATGCTTTCCTTGAAATTTACTCAGATGCCCTTGCCAAGGCAGAAGCTGCAGATAAAGAAATTGCAGAAGCCAGGGCTGCAGGAAGTCTTGATGAACTTTATGAAAAAAAGCCTCTTTTAGGCCTTCCTTTTGCCAATAAGGACAATATCAGCTGCAGGGGAAACAGACTTACCTGTGGTTCAAAAATACTGGACGGTTATGTAGCTCCTTACAGTGCTACAGTAATCAATCGTCTTGAAGCAGCCGGAGCCATTCCTCTTGGACGCTGTAACCAGGATGAATTTGCCATGGGTTCTTCTACAGAGTATTCATCTTATGGAGCAACCCGTAATCCTATAAACAGGGATTATGTATCAGGCGGTTCTTCCGGCGGTTCAGCTGCTGCTGTTGCTGCAAATCAGGCTCTTTTCTCCCTGGGAACAGAAACAGGTGGTTCAGTTCGTCTTCCTGCCAGCTATTGTGGTATTTACGGACTTAAACCTACTTATGGAGTTCTTAGCCGCTGGGGTGTAGTTGCTTACGGTTCTTCCCTGGATCAGGTAGGAATTATGGGACACACTCCTCAGGATATTGCTGCACCTTTAAGCGCCATGTGCGGTACAGATATGTATGATGACACAAGTGCAGATCTTCCTGGTTCAGGTGAACTTAAAGACCTTAAGGCTTATACTGATTTCGCTTCCCTTAAGATTGCAATTCCAAAGCAGTTCCTTGAGACAAAGGGTCTTGATCCTGATGTAGGTAAGGTATTTGAAGATACAAAAAAATGGTTTGAATCTAAAGGTGCAAAGATTGAAGTAGTTGATCTTCCTGTACTTGAAGCTTCAATTGCCAGCTATTATGTAATTGCCCTTTCAGAAGCTGCTTCAAATTTAAGCCGCTTTGACGGAATCCGTTACGGAAACCGTATTGATAATGGTAAGGGTTATGATGAACTTTATAAGGACACCCGTTCAGAAGGTTTTGGTCCTGAAGTTAAGCGCCGCATTATAATCGGTAACTACGTTCTTTCTGAACAGTTCTCCGGTTCAACCTATAAGAAGGGTATGAGCGTAAGGGCCCGTATTCAGAAGGAAGTTGCAGCCCTTTTTAACACTTATGACCTTATTCTTTGTCCAACATGTCCTACAGCAGCATTTAAGCTGGGTCAGAAAGTTGATGATCCTCTTGAAATGTACCTTAGTGATATGTATACGGTATTTGTTAACCTTGCCCGCATTCCTTCAGTAAATGTTCCTGCAGGACGTGCAGCCGGTACAGACAACATGCCGGTTGGAATGCAGTTTGCAGGCCCTATGTTCAGTGAAAGTAAACTTCTGCAGATAGCTGCTGCCTGGGAAAATGATTATCCTCAGTGCGGTATCCCTGTGAAGGAGTAAAATAAATGGCTATCGATAAATATGAAATCGTAATCGGCTGTGAAATCCATACACAGCTTTTAACTAAAACAAAGGCTTTCTGTGCCTGTGAAAATCGTTACGGCGGAATGCCTAATACCCGTGTCTGCCCTGTATGTCTTGGTCTTCCTGGAGCTATGCCCCGCATAAGCAAGGGATATGTAGAACTGGGAGCAGTTGCCGGACACGCCCTTAACTGTAATATTGCCCGTTTTACAAAGTTTGACCGCAAGCACTATTTTTATCCTGACCTTACAAAGGGTTATCAGATTACTCAGTATGATATTCCTCTCTGTACGGATGGTCATGTAGATCTTCCTATGCATAAACTTCCTGCTGACCAGCAGCTGGGAGGAGATAAGTGCAGGCCTAAGAACTTTATTGGTGAAGACTGTATTATAGAAAATGGTAAGTATCGCCGTGTAAGGGTAGAACGCATTCACCTTGAAGAGGACGTAGGTAAGTCCCTCCACCTTCAGGGAAGCCATTCTTACATTGACTACAACCGTTCAGGTACTCCACTTATTGAAATTGTAACAAAACCGGATATGACTTCTCCTGAAGAAGCAGCTCTTTTTATGGAAACTGTTCAGGAAATCCTCCGTTACGTAAAAGTTACAAATGGTAACCTTGAAGAAGGAAACATGCGTTGTGATGCCAACATTAACCTTAATGTATGGGAAGACGGCAAGCTTTATCACACTCCTATTTCCGAAATCAAGAACCTTAACTCATTCCAGAAGATTAAGGATGCCTGTTCTTACGAAGCTCAGCGTCAGTTAAAGGAATTCCAGGAAGACCGTCAGCCGTTTAATCCGGGCTTTAAGGTAACAATGGGTTGGGATGACGATAAAAAATGCACTGTAGTTCAGCGTACAAAGAACTCTTTTGTAGACTACCGCTTTGTTGTAGAACCGGATATTAAACCATTCAGTGTAAGCGAAGAACTTATTAACCGTGCTCTTGAAAGGGTAGGAGAACTTCCTGAAGCAAAACGTACCCGCCTTAAGAAAGAATACGGTCTCAGTGACTTTGACGTAGAAACCCTTACCCAGAGCCGTGACCTTGCCATCTGGTTTGAAGAAGCAGCAAAAAATGCAAAGGATGTAAAGAAAGTTGCAAACTGGATTCTTGCTGAACTTCTTGCTGTTCTTAACGAAAAGAAAGAAACCATTAATGATGTAACTATTACTCCGGCTCATATTACTGAACTTGTAAATGCAATTGCAGACAAAAAGATTTCCAATGCCCAGGGAAAGACTGTATTTGCAAAAATGCTTGAGTCTGACAAAATGCCTTCTGTAATCATTAAGGAAGAGGGAATGGAGACTGTAAGCGATGCAGGTGCAATCGAAAGCATTGTTGATAAAGTAATTGCTGACAATCCTAAGGCTGTTGCTGATTACAAGGGTGGAAAAACCAATGTTGTAGGCTGGCTTATGGGACAGGTAATGAAAGCATCAGGCGGTAAGGTTAATCCTAAGGCTGCAACTGAACTTGTTGCAAAGAAACTTGCTGCCCTTTAATTTTTACGGGGTGTTGAGGTGACCAGAAAAAGTCTCTTTCTTTTTTGCATTTTATTTATAAGTCTTCCTCTTTTTTCTTATGGTTTTTATGACTATGAAGAAGAGGAAGAAGAAAATGTATATGTGGATGATTACGGTTTTTCTGATGATGAAGATTTTGGAAGCGTAATTAAAGAAAAAGAAGGAACGGAAGCTGCAGAAAGTTCAGAAGAAAATCTGAATAATCCTGATTGGGGACTGCAGCCTTCTTACTGGGAACATCCTCAGCTGACCTATGAGGACTACTCTTTTGCAACTGAAAAAACATATGCTGCAAGAGTTACGGAAAAAAAAGTAAATATCCGTTCAGGTCCTTCTACTTCTACAAAAAAGAAGAGCGTGGTTCATAAGGACGATGTGCTTTACGTCCGGGGCTTTGATCAGGAACTTCAGAATGTTGACGGTCCCGGTTACTGGCTTCTTGTAAGTGAAGCAGAACGCAGTGATCCTATAGGCTGGATTTATTCAAAATATCTTGATATTGACCACAATCTTTATCCCGGAAGATTTTCTTTTGTTAAGACTCAGACTGATTCAAAGGGAAATCTTTCCCTCCTCCTTAAGCTAAGCAGGTGTTACGGAGATACATCTTATGTAGACGTAATACTCTGGAAAAATGCCGGACAGGATTTTTATACTTTTACCTGGGGTCCCGTTAATCCTGAGTTTAAGTATTATGATGTGCCGGGAACCTTTATCTGGAATCCGGAAAATAACAGTATTAAGCATGTGTCTTATACCGGTGGGGGCTATGATTCCCTCTGGGTTACTTTTACTGATGACATGGAATACCTTTTACAGGATGCCGGAAGGTCTTCTACTGCAAGACTTCTTAATATTTACGAAACAGCCACTGATACCCTGATATTTTCAGGCAATTACTATAAGGACATTTTCCTTGATGGCAAAACCCTTGTAGTTGCAGAAATCTATAATTCATGGAATATAGGCAACGGATATATTTCCAAGGAGTCCATAAAAAAGGCTGAAGAATTTAAAAACCAGCTTTCTTATGAAAACAGGGATAAGGGAGAAATCCTCGTCCGTTATAAACTTAATCTTGATACTTTAAAAATGGAATACATTAACTGCATTCTTTCAGTTGCCCAATGATTTATAATTTTATAGGATAAAAATATGGATAAAGTTGATTTTCTTAACAGGGAATTAAATAAAAGATATGGCAGTGTAAAACGCGCCAGGGGTAACTTTTTATATACTGCAAGGGGAGTCCGCCTTACTGACCTTTACAGGGAAGAGGGAAGGGCTTTACTTGGATGGCCTTCTCAGGAATCTGCCGTAACTGTTTTTAAGAATGTTCTCAGCAGGGGTATAAACGGCAGTTATTCTACAGACTTTTCTTATGGAATGGATAAAGCCGTAAGCCTTCTTTTTAATTCCTCAAGAAAATGTATTTTCTTTGCCTTTAAAGAAGATGCCCGGAACTTTGCTGAAAAAGAATTTAAGGACAGCTTTGCCTGGTATAAGCCCTGGCAGGGTGAATCAATAGATACTCAAAAGGACTGTATTCTTTTTGAACCTGTATTTCCATGGGCTCAATCTATTTATGCAGCCTGCCTTCCATGTGAATGGGAAGGTGACAGGGAAGAAAAACCTTTCCGCAGTATAAATGTAAGTGCACCCTTAAAAGCTGCCATGACAAGAAGTGTTTATAATCTTTTAAAAGCCCTTCAGACCTGGCAGGAAAAAGACTGGTTTCTTTATGATGTTTATCTTAAGCCTTATTTTACCCGTAAAGGTCCCTGGCTTTTTCCAAAAGTTGCGGAAAAGGATTATGAAGCTTTTGTACTTCATTGTCTTGACTGTCATTTAGTTATAAGTCCTGATTATAATATTCCTTCTGCAGTACCTTTTGGGGCAGAAAAGGGTGTATTTGAATTATTAAAAAAGAATCCCTTTGGAGGTTTATGATGACTAGTGCTGAACTTGCCTTTTACATTATAAAACTTATTGCCGGAGGGCTTACTGCTTTTGTTGCCGTTCTTTTATGGAGCAGAACAAGGGACTCTTCCTGGATGGCTGTTCTTGGAGGCATAGTAATAAATTACGCCGGTATAGTATACGAACTTCTTTCTGACTTTAAAATCATAGGCTCTGACAGAATTATGCTGGCAGGACTTCCACTTACATCTTTATTCTTTGCCCTTGTACCATCCCTTCTTTTTATGACGGGAATGATTCTCATGTTAATCAGAAAAATGCGCTGAATTTTAATGAAAATCTCCTTTTCTGGTGTTATAATTTTGGTGAAGCTATTTGCTTCAGGGAGATTTTAATGGCAAACAAAAAACAAGTTGCTTTATTCTGGACAATTCTTAACCTTGCAGTAGGATGTTTCCTTGCAATTGGTGGAATTTACGCCCTTCAGGGTGGTGGAGATTCAGCTGTTGATGCACTGAAAGATCTTATCGGAGACCGCAGCGTAGAAAAAATCGTTGTAATGGTATTTGGAGTAATCGAACTTCTTTCCGGAATCTTCATTATCCTTCAGACATTCATCGGCGACCGCTTTGGAAGCCTTGGTTCAATCCTTAAGCTTGTAATTATCATTGTATGGATTGTTGCAATCGTTCTTGGTGATTTCTTTGGACCAGCAGGTCTCTTCCACGTAAAGGATATCCTTAAGTGGCTTTATCTCTTTGCACAGCACCTTATTGTTCTTGGTGCCCTTCTTGTTACAAGAGACTGATTTAAGGAGAGTTAAAAAATGTCTAAAAAAGTAAAGCTTCCATTGATTTATCTTATTGGTATGGCACTTGTTGTCGTAGGATTTATTGTTCCAATGTTTAAGTTGGGTCCATTTGAATCAAATGGTTTTGACTTTATCGATTTTGATAATTTTGGCCTTGGAACAATCTGTGCACTTTTGATTTTTATTGGTGCACTTTGTGGTGTAGTTCTCTGTTTTGTAAATGTATCTAACGGAGAGCTTCTTAAGCTTGTTGTTCTTCTTGTAAGCATTGCAGGATTTGTAGTTCTTGCAATTTCTTCACAGAAAAACGGCTTGAATAGATTTCTTGCAAAGGGTCTTTTTAAGACTGCTTATGTAGGATTCTACATGATGATTGCAGGATGGGTTATTGCTCTTGCAGGTTATTTTACAAAAAAATAAGGCCTGACATCAGCTGATTCTTAAGTTTAATGCTGCTCTCCGGTGAGTTTCATTGTGGGAGCAGCTTTTTTATTTTAAAAGAAATCTTTTATCGGCTTCTTCCAGGGCAGGTTTTAATTCTTCAAGATAAAAGCGGTCATTGATTTCTTTTTTACCGGCTGTATGACCTATCATTCTGTCAGCTCTTACTTTTTCACCATGAAAATCACTTCCTGCAGTAACAAACATACCCAGGGTATCTGCAAGTTTTTCAAGCCTTTCTGCTTCTGCAACCCTTACTCCCGGATGCCAGGCTTCAAGCCCCATAACACCTGCATTTCTTATACGCCTTAAAGTTTCTTCCATTTTACCCCAGGATACATACATGCTCATTGGGTGGGCCTGCACAGGTATTCCGCCGGAACTTTTTATAGCCCTGCAGCAT
>NZ_JAILGZ010000072.1 GCF_024696245.1 Treponema sp. | reverse complement strand
TAACATATAAACAAACTTATTTCTAAACAAATGATAGTCGTTCTTTTTTTCCAACAAGAAAAAAGAAAAGATATAAGATCTATTGCTTCTTTTATATGTGAAATAGACATTTTTTCCTCACTTTTTATTTCACCCTCACCTGTCCATTCATCAACATTGGCAATAGTTCGTCACGCAATGCTGTAAGTCGCTTATTTTCTTGGTCCAATTCACACTTCTTTTTGTAGTTTTTGGAAACTATTTCTCCAAACTTGATTGCTAGTTCTTTTGGAGGGAAGTACCACTTTTCTGCAACGAAGGTATCATATTGGAAATTTTTTATTCCACTTGTTTTACCTTCATAATTAAAGAAGACACCACTATCATAAAACATTTTCCACATGTGATAAAAATATGAAATGTAATCTTTATCTGCAATAGATAATGCTTGGCAGAAATTTGAACAAATCAGTTTGTTATCAAAAGCAGAAAGTATTTCTTTTGAAATTAAAACACATCTTCCAGTTGCTTGAGTCGGGCTACCTCCAGAAATTTCAACAACCATATCTCCTTCTTTAAGTAATTTAGAAGAGTTTGCATTAAGAATGTATCTAGTAGGTAAATCTGTCATAGATACAATATCTGCACCTCGGCAACAAGAAACTTTTAACTGATAGTTACCTTCTGGTTCTTCTTTTCCCCAATCTCCACCAATGTTTTCCTTTATTAGAGATGAAATCTTCTTCACCTCCCACCCCTCAGGAATCTCTCTCTTCAGAATCGGGTTGAATACCATTTTGCCGCCGGAGGATTTATATGGCTTGCCGTCTGCTCCAGGAAAGTCGAATTGCACGAACCAGTAGTCATACACTTCTTTTGCCATGGCTTCCAGTTCTTTGTTTATTTTTTTGTTCACCGCAATTTTTGAGTCAATGTCGGTAAGAACTTTTGCGATGCGTTTTTGTTCGGGGAGAGAAGGAAGAATTAATGGCATATCTTCGAGAGTTTGCATTGAAAGTGTAAAACGCATTCCACTTCCGGTTGCATTTAATTCAAAATACTTTTTTATATAATTTGAATTCATAAAAGCATTCAAATATTCACCTGAGAGTTTTTTTTCATCTGGTTTTACTAACGCACAATGATAACCTAGGACAACATCATCAAAATCATCTGCGATATATGTAGGAATCCCAATATCATCACGAGTTTCACTATCTTTAGTAAATGCAACAAAACCTTTTTTTAATGTTAATTTTTCAATTGCATTATCACTGGCTGTTGCAATCATAAATGAGTCATAATTATCTCTTTTTATTGCCCAGTTATGATAAACATCTGTAAAATTACAGAGTCTAACAGTTTTTTCATGGGGTTTTGATTTTTTATCTACACTACTCATTATTATTTCAGCGACTTCTTTTAATTTATATTTTTCCATTCTCAATTCTCCATTATCCCGCGTTAGGGATAGTAGCGGCGGCGGAGCCGTTCTCGCATAGCGAGAATGCAGCGTTAGCGGAACCGCGAATAGCCCGACCGACGCTTGCGGCGGGAACGCCCTATTTTTCAAAAATCAGTTTCCCAAAGTTCCCCATAATTTCATCTTCAAGCTTTTTGCTTTCTTCAAACATTGTCTTGAGATTTGCTTTATGGTCGCTCATCTTTTTGTTGAATTCTTGGGCTGTGATATCAACATAATCAATTTTGATGTCAAAATACTGGCCGGCGCTAAGGCTGTAGCCTTTTTCTTTGATTGCATCGTAGCTTACGGCAACGCTAAAGTCTTCTACTGTCTCTTTGTTGCGGAAGGTTTTTACAATCTTTTCTATTTCTTCCGGGCGCAGACGGCGTTTCTGGTTGTTGCCTTCCTTGTATTCTTCTCCAAGTTTTGAAGCGTCAATGAGAATTACCTTGTCGTCATCTTTTTTTTCGGTACGGTCAAAGAAGAGTACGCTTACGTTAGTTCCTGTTGTGGCAAAAACATTGCTAGGCATACTAACTACGCCAAAAATAATATGGTCGTTTACAATGCGTTCAAGAATCTTTTTTTCAACTCCGGACTTTGCGGTAATAAAGCCTGTGGGAACAACGATGGCTCCTCTTCCTGTGCTTTTAAGAGAGTTGATGACATGCTGAATAAAACAGGTGTAGATTGCCATTTTAGGCTTATTTGGATCTACCGTCTTTACCTTGTTTGGAACGCCAGCCCAGAAGCGCACCCCATCGCTTGCAAGTTTTTCCTGATACTCGGGGAAGTCTAATTTAAATGGAGGATTTGAAACTACAAAATCAAACTTTTTTAGAGTACCGTCGCTTTCTTTGTGGAAGGGTTCAAGCAGAGTATTTCCCTGAACAACATTTGGAAGGCTTCCTACAAGATTATTGAGAATAAGATTAAGTCGGAGCATTTCGCTTGATTTGTCTGAAATGTCCTGGCTGTAAATTGAACAGCGGTCTTCTCCAATCTGGTGAGCAAGAGCCATAAGCAAGGTTCCGGTTCCAGCAGACGGGTCATAGCATTCTGCGCCTTTGTATTTTTTCTTGTCTTCAAGAAGAAGCATTGCCATTACTGTTGCAATTTCGCGAGGTGTGTAATATTCTGCGTACTTTCCGCCGCCGGCATTGTTGTAGTCCTTTATCAAATACTGGAAGATTCCGCTGAAGAAGTCGTACTTTTCGTTGAAGACTGATTCAAAGTTAAAGCTTGCCACTGCGCTCATAAGAGATCGGGCAAAGTTGTCTCTCTTTGTTGTGTCTTTTACTTCTGTTGTGATTGCAGAGAAAATCTGAACCTTTGTTTTTCCTGATGTTGTAACAGAGAAGGTTTCAGAGTTAAGACTTGAAATTTCTATAAGTGTAGAATCAAGCAATGTTGAAAAGTCCCCGTTCCCAGAAGCATTATAAAGGTGGGCCAAGGTCTGGTGAGGCTTTAAACGAGGTACATTGCCCGGAAGATATGTAAATAAATCTTCTACTTCATCTTCGCTAAAAGAGTCGTATTCTGCATCCCATTTTTCAGCCTTTGAAAGACGTTTTTTATAGGGGCTGTCTATATTTTTCGCCTCGTAACCGAATTTATCGTTAAAGAATTTATACAGGAAGATTTCTGTAATGATGCGGTATTCACTTCCGCCGTTTGCAAGGCCATATTCTCCTGTCGTTGATTTTAATGAATCGATTAAGGCAATTGTTTTTGCGTTAAGTTCTGTGTTAGCCATTTTTCATCCTTTTTTATATAATACCAAATTATAAACTGTAAGTCTCGTACTGATGAATGTATTCGTTTGATATTAAGTTTGTTAAATACTTTTTATCATCGATTGCAGCCTGAATTCCCAGTGCAAAAAGCTTTTTGCTTACGTTGCTCATAACATCCTGCTTGAACTTTGCTTCGCTGCTTGGCTGAACAATGTGAGGATTCAAATCAACATAGCTGTCGATAAGCTGTTTCATTTCATAAAGATTCTCGCACAAAGTCATCTCATTAGATGAGATTATTGGTTTAGCACGAGTAATGTTTTCTTCCTGAATGCGTTTTTGAATACGGACAAACTTTTCGTCATTATCGTATTTCTTTTTAAGCATGTTATTTCTGGCGTTGATTTCTTTAATCTTTGCCATTACTTCGTCCATGTAATGCGCTTCGTCTTTTGCTTCTTTTACATTTGCAGGAACAAAACCTTTTTTTCGGAAGAAAGAACGGAATTCGTCTGCAAGGATTACATACTTTTCTTCTTTCTGGTCAAAGTTACCTTCAAACTCTCGCTGAACTCTTTCGAATTTTTCTTTAAGGTCATTGATTACAATGGCAAGCTCTTCCGGCACTCCTTTTATAAAGCTAAAGTCAATTTCGCTCAATGCAAGATTGATAATTCCGCTAACATCTTCTTTGTGGTCGTTGCCTTCAAGCATATTGATGCGGTCAATGCGATGTGTTACCTCTGTAATTAAAGACGGAATTGTTCCTGGTAGCATATTACGAACTTTTTCTGTCAGTTCCGAATCTCCACTTGAACGAATTCTATTTATAAGAGATTTTGCATCATCAAGACTAGTGCGCAGTTCATACAAAACATTTTTGTCTTCTATGCTGTCCAGTTGAATACGGAATTCTTCCTGATTTGAAACATCATAATACCAAAGTACATTTTTGATTTCCTGGATTTTCTGATTGATTTCTTCTTCGCTTTCTATAACTGCTGTTCCAACTGGAAGTTCTTCGCCAGTTTCCGCAGCGTCATTTGTACGGTTCAGCTCTTTTAAGTAGCGGTCATTTGTAGAATCGAAATTTTCTTTTATGTCAACAAAGTCTACAACGTAACCGTATTTAAAATCTTTGTAAGGTCGGTTTACTCTAGTAAGTGCCTGAAGCAAATCGTGTCCGTCAAGTTTTCGTCCAAGGTAAAGCTTTTTAAGACGAGGCGCGTCAAAACCTGTAAGAAGCATCTGGTTGACAATGATTACATCGATAGTCTGTTTCTTTTTGAATTCTTCTATGTATTCTTTTCGTTCTTCTTTATCGCCTTCGTCATGTAGAATCAAAGTTGCTTGTAAAGGTTTATTCTTAAAGGAAGCGCCATACTGGGAAGAAGGGGCAGGCTCTGCAACCATTAAAGTTCCGTCCGGCATTCTAAATGTAAACTTTGACTTTTTTTCTACGCTAAACCTTTTTTGCCAAAGGTCGTAGAGCTTTCGTGCCTGTGGATTAGTCTTGCAGACAATCATTGCCGCAACTGTGTCGTCTGCTTTTTCAATTCTGAACTTACGAATATCGTCGATAATATAATCAATGAGAGCGTTCAAATAATTTTCATTTTCTATAATTTTGTCTTTATCGATGTCAGATTTTTTTACTTCAACACTTCCGGCAAGTTGGTCAAGAATGGCTGTAAGTTTTTCCTTGTAAACTGTTTGAATGGGCTCACGCATAAGCTTAAGCGTATAACCATCTGCAATTGATTTGTCATAATAATAGGTGTCAATATAATCACCAAATACACGCCAACTTTCTCGTTCTTCACGAAGAAGCGGAGTTCCAGTCATTGCAATCTTTATTGCATCCTTATCTGCTTCCAGAAGATTTGCAAGGAATGAGCCTTCAGGATTATAACCACGGTGAGCTTCATCAATAAAGAAAATGCGTTGAAGCTTTGTGCTGTATGTGTCTTCAATTTTTACAGGTGTATGGTCTTCTTCAAACTTCTGAATATTTACGACCATTATTTCCAAAGCGCCTTCTTTGTTTTCTACAAGATTGTTGCTTCTAAAATCTGCCATAAGTTCGTCACGACTGGAAGCAGAACGAACATTAAGCCCTCGGCTTGTAAACTCGTCCATAGCCTGTTCCATAAGGGCAATACGGTCTACGATAAAATAGAACTTTACGGCAATATTTTTTTTTGCAAAGAAATCTGTGAGACTCTTTACAGAATAGTAAGCAAGAGCTGTTTTTCCAGAACCTTGTGTATGCCAGATGATTCCGCTTTTTATTCCTTTGTTCAAAGTTCTGCGGATTGCAAGAGATGCAAACATCTGCTGGTAACGCATAATGTGTTTTTGAAGTTCAGTTGTTTTTTCACCATTTTCAAGTTCTATGGTGCGTTCTACATAAGCAAAAGCGTATCGAATCAGAAAAAGAATTCTTTCCTTGCATAACATTGATGTAAGGATTCGGTTTGTCGGGGTGTCAATTTTGCAGTTGGTCGTAAACTCTGGGAGTGAAGGAAGAGCCTGACAGTTTCTGTGACGGCATACCATTTTTACAATGTCATCAGAAATTTCTTCATAAGGATATTTCGCTACAAAGTCTTTGTCTTGTTCACGGAAAACATTGTAAAAAGCCTTTTCCTTTGCAGTACAGCAATAAAAAGCTCCCTGAATTGGAACGCGATTATTGTTGTCATATTCCTGGTTATTGGAATATATCATTAACTGAGTAATATTAAAAAATCTTCTAAAAGCTTTGTTCTTAAAACGAGTGTTTGTCCTGTCGAACTCCGCCTTCATTCCTTCGTGATTATTAGGCTTTTTTACTTCAATAAAGGCAAGAGGAAGCCCGTTTATAAAGCAAGTTATGTCTGGGCGAAAGTTATCTTTTGTATCTTCATTTTCACATGTAAATTCTGTTGTTACATGCCATGTATTATTGTTTGGATTGTCAAAATCAATTAAACGGACTCCTGCCTTTGTAGAAAGATAAGAATAGAATTCTTTTCCAAGGTCGTCGTTATTAAGGCAGCCAATAAGTTTAGTGAGATAGTTTTTGCAGTCTTGTTCAGAAAGCGATGGGTTTAGTTTTGCTAACTGAGAAAGGAATATGTCAGTAAGGATATTTGTGCTGTGGTCATACGGTTCAATTTTATCAAGATATGCGTAGCCAAGCTTGCAAAGATGTAAGGCCGCGGGAACCTGAACTCGCGTATTTTCATTGAAATCTTTTGACATTTTTATAATCCCTTTATTTCAAACTCTCATAATAATTCTTAATCTTTTCGGCCATCAACTTACAGCGTTCATTTAGGATTCCATTATACCACACATTCCCCCCTTCCGCCACCCAACTCTTTCATATCCTTGCCATAGTCAGATATGTCCTTTTCGCCCATCTCATACTCTTTGTTGAACGCTTCGGACAGCATAGGCGCTATTAAGCCAAGAACTTCCAGATTCCACTGATACTGGACATCCGGACCAGGCGCTAGTTTCCAGCCGGGATCCGCCCTGTCATAATCCTGCTCAAACTTTGTAATAGCGGAGATTAGCTCGTTCTTAAAATTTAAAATCTCAAGATATGAAGCGCCCTTAAACTTGTCTGCATACTGCATTGGATCCATCATCATGCTATTAATCCTCCTTATTACATTATACCACACATTTTTTTTATAATTTATGCAAAAAAGCATTATAAAAGTGACTATATAGGTGAGCTTGTAAGGCCTTTGTCGCCCCACCGTCATCCTGAACTCGATTCAGGATGACACTCGTTTCAGGATGACACTTGTTCTTTGACATTACTAGCGGCGGCCCTCCGTGCCAGGCCTCGCCATTAGAGACACTCTCTTACGGCCATTAGAGACACCCTCTAATGCGCATTAGAGACACCCTCTAATGGC
>NZ_JAILGZ010000061.1 GCF_024696245.1 Treponema sp. | reverse complement strand
TTGAGCGGCAAATCTTTTTTCAACGGGGCATCCATGTCCCAGCCCTCCAGCGTGTAGAAAGGAAAAGTTGAAACTGCATTCATCTGATGATTCGCTCCATTCATAACGAATTCCACACCCGCTGCAATCTGACAAAACTTTCCGATAATCAGCTTGTCACCGTTCCATTCATAAATATGAGTCACATGACTTTCAAAATCGGAATCTGCAATATAAGTAAAATCACCAACGATAATGTTTGGATTCTTAAGAGTGGGTTTTACATAAATCTCTTTGTCATAACCAGCTATAGGATGAATTGTCATTGGGTTTGGTATCTTGCCGTCTTTCATTCTGAAACCTCAATTCAATTATAACAGAAAAGCCCCCCAAAGCACTGTATAAATCCCCGATTAATGCTAAAATGCCCGCAAAGGAAATGTTATGGAAATCAGCAAAAAAGATATGAATGTCCTGCTCAAAGCCCAGCAGGGAGAA
Organism: Treponema sp.; assembly: GCF_024696245.1. Lineage (GTDB taxonomy): Bacteria > Spirochaetota > Spirochaetia > Treponematales > Treponemataceae > Treponema_D. The sequence continues at coordinate 22,059 of NZ_JAILGZ010000061.1, read as the reverse complement.
CTGGATACCGTTCTCATGTATAATGCTCTGGCCGAAGATGCAAAAATCCAGAAGGACAAAGACACCTTCCGTCAACTTGCAAAGGAAGAAGGCCACCATGCATCAGTTTTTCATAAGCTGACTCAAACAGAACTTACTCCAAAGCACACAAAAGAAATTCTCCTTCCCCTACTCTACCGCATCTTCCCAAGATGGATTTTATATCCCGCAATTGCACAGGGTGAATATGCTGCCGTAAAAACTTATGAACCGGTAGCCGAAAAGTTCCCGGAAGTTGAAAGCGTAAAAAATGACGAAAAACGTCACGGGGATACGGTGAACGGATTATTAAATAAAGAGTAGATTATGAAAAGTTTGGATTTATAAAAAGAAGGGATAACATAAAGCATGAGTAGTCGTTATGATGACATTATAAACACCCAATGGCCCCAGCCTTCCCTTAGGGAAAAAATGCCCTTAAAAGACCGGGCTAAAATCTTTATGCCTTTTGCAGCTTTAAAGGGCTTTGAAGAACTTATAGAAAAAACTGCAAAAGAACATGAAGAGACTTCTAAAAAATCTTACGGATCTGAGACAGACGCTCAAGTGCCTGATTAAGGGTTTCTTCCTTTTTTGCAAAGTGAAGCCTTACATACCTGTTTTCTTTTTCCTTAAAAAAGCTTGAACCAGGAACAGCCCCTACTCCAACCTTGCGGGCCAGGTCTTCTGCAAATTCCAGATCTGATTCATAACCAAATTCACTTATATCGATTAGGACATAATAAGCACCCTGAGGTTCAGTGTGAATAAGACCAATATCATCCAGGCCCTTAAGAAAGAGATTACGCTTTGCAGTGTATTTTTCCTGCAGCTGTTTGTAATAATCATCACCAAACTTTAATCCGGCAACAGCTGCTTCCTGTAATGGGGCAGCAGCTCCTACCGTTAAAAAGTCATGAACTTTCTTTATGCGCTCAGTAATTTCCGGATTAGCCTGAGTATATCCAAGCCTCCATCCTGTAATTGAATAGGTCTTTGAAAGTGAATTACAGGTTATGGTTCTATCCTTCATCCCTGGTAATGCTGCCATATATGTATGCACATTTGGTTTATAAAGAATGTGTTCGTAAACTTCATCAGTGATTACAAAGGCATCATATTTTTTAGCAAGGTCTGCAATAATCAGAAGTTCTTCTTTTGTAAAAACCTTACCACATGGATTAGATGGATTGCAGACAATAATTGCCTTAACCTTCTGCCTGAATGCATCTTCCAGAACTTCAGGGTCAAAAGAAAATTCCGGAGGAAGAAGAGGAACGTAAATCGGATCTGCACCGCTTAAAATTGTGTCAGCTCCATAATTTTCGTAAAAAGGAGAAAATACAATTACCTTGTCACCAGGATTTGTTACGCTCATCATTGCTGCCATCATGGCTTCTGTACTGCCGCAGGTAACAACAAGTTCCCCGTTAGGGTCTGCTTTTACTCCCGAAAAGTGATAAATTTTTTCTGCAAGTGCTTCCCTAAAATTCTGTGCACCCCAGGTTATGGCATATTGATGAAAATCTTCTTTAGTTACTTCTGCAAGTCTCTTTAAGATTTCTGCAGGAGGTTCAAAATCAGGGAATCCCTGAGAAAGATTTACGGCTCCATATTGATTTGAAATCCTGGTCATGCGACGGATAACACTGTCTGTAAACACCGATGTTCTGCTGGAAAGTTCAGGCATTAAAGGCCTCCTGTTTTTTAATCATTTTTTTCTTGTAAATAAAAGACGGCATACATTTTTACCATCTGCAATAGTTCCGTCAAGCTTAAAACTTAAACATGGAAAAGCTTTTGCAAACTCATGGTCACCTTCCATTGTTATATCACAGAGTCTGGCGATTTCTTCAGGACTTCTGCCCTGCTTTTTCCATTCTTCCACATAAGGACAGTAATGAAAATGAATCTCCAGCTTGTCATCTGTTTTTTCTACAGTTTCCATTTCATAAATATCCCTGTTGTGGTCACTGCCAAACAAAGAAGCAAACTCTTTAAAGTCATCAGGATTTTTCATGGAAGAACGCATTCCTTCTGCATTGTCCCTTCCATACTTTCCTATTGCTTCCCTGGCAAAGCCTTCATCAAGGCCGTGACTTTTTGCACTGTCTACCATGTTTGCAATAGTTGCTGCCCTTCTCTGGCTGATTTCCCTCATTCCGTCAACACCGTAATTTCTAATAGTAGGTTTGTTGTTTTCAAATGCCATAGTATTCTCCTTACACATAAACTAAATATAGTATTCTGAATAATCATTCAGCAGGCTTCTTAAAAAGCGTATGGTCCTCTGGTCTTCAGGCTTATCAAGAACTTCCTTAGGACTACCTGACTCTACAATCTTTCCGTCTTCCATATAGACAACTGTGTCTGCCACATCCTTTGCAAATCTTATTTCGTGGGTAACAACAATCATTGTTATTCCGCTTGCTGCTACATCACGCATAGTTGCAAGAACACCTCCTACAAGTTCAGGGTCCAGGGCAGAAGTAGGTTCATCAAAAAGAATTACCTTTGGTTCCAGTGCTAAAGCCCGGCATATCCCTACCCTCTGTTGCTGTCCGCCGGATAACTGACATGGATAGGAATCAGCCTTATCCAGAAGATTCACTTTCTCAAGAAGTTTAAGGGCCTTTTCTTTTGCCACATCTTTTTTAATTTTCTGAACTACAGTCATGCCGTCAGTTATATTCTGCAGCACAGTTCTGTTCTGAAAGAGATTATAATTCTGAAAAACCATACCGGTCTTTCTTCTTAACTTAAGAACATCCTTTCCGGAATAAGAAGCAGCATCAACCGTCACTCCGTCAATACTTATAGTTCCTCCGTCTGCCGGGTTTAAAAAATTTAATGTTCTTAAAAAAGTAGTTTTTCCTGAGCCGGAAGGTCCAAGGATTACAAGAACTTCACCTTCTTTTACAGAAAGACTTACTCCATCAAGAATTGTTTTTCCTTCTATAGTTTTTCTTATATCTTTTGTTTCAAGTACATATCCCATCTGCCCTCCTCAGGCTGCAAGAACCTTTTTCTGATAACGGTTCATCTCTCTGCTGCTTTTTTTAATTATTTTTTCTGCAGCAATACAGACAATCCAGTAAATACCTGCGGCTACAAGATAACCTTCAAGGATTGCATAGTTTTCTGCAGTAGATGCCTTGGCTACAGAAAGCATTTCAAAAACATTTACAACAGAAGCAAGGCTTGTTGCCTTTAAGAGCCACATAAAATAATTACCCAGTCCCGGTAAAGAAATTGCAAAGGCCTGTGGAACTACAATATGAATCATTCCCTGCCAGGATGTCATTCCCACAGCGTAAGAAGCCTCCAGCTGTCCCCTCCCTACAGCTCTATAGGAAGAAAGAAGAAGATCAGTGATATATGCTCCGTAGTTGAATGAAAATGCCACAACTGCAAAAGCAAAATAAGAAGGATTTCTTGGGTCATAATGCCAGCCCATAAAACCATCTGCCATTTCCATAAGATATGGAATTGCGTAATAGCAAAAGAGCAGCTGTACAAGAAGAGGCACTCCCTTTAAAAATGTATTAAAAAAAAGAACCACTTTATTAAGGATAAAAACCTTTCTTATAAGAATTATTCCGGACAGCAGAGCAAGAAGCAGAGCAAAAAACAGTGACAAAAAAGTAAGGCCTAAAGTCACAGGTAATGCTTTTGCCACCACAGGAATAATAGAAAACATAAAAGCGTAATCAAGATTCATTTAACAGCCACCTCATATTTACTAAAATGACGGGTAGCCCTGTTAAAGATGTACTCAATCAAAGTAGTAAGTAAAAAATAGATTACTGCTGCTGCAAGTAATACCCATATCTGACCATATCCCCTGTGAACGGAAATAATCTTGCTGGCCCTTCCCATAATATCTACAAGACCAATTACGTAAGCAACTGCACTCCCCTTAAGAAGATCAATTTCAAGATTCTTAAGATTAGGCAGGGCAATTTTTACAGTCAAAGGAACCGTGACCTTAAAAAAACACTCAAATCTGCTGTAACCAATTGAATAACCGGCATCAATCTGATCTTTATCAATTGCCTGATAAGCTCCCCTTAATACTTCAGAAACAAATGAAGAAAAATTTGCCGTAGTTGCAACAACGTAAAAAAATCCTGCATCCCAGGCATTAATATTTACACCAAAAATGGCAAATAATTCCGGCAGACCAAAAAAGACAATATACAGCTGCACAAGTCCCGGAGTTCCCCTAAAAAAAGAAACAAAAAGGGACACAGCATAATAAAGAATGTTCTTTTTGCCTGTACGAACAATGCAGATTAATGTCCCGATAATCCAGGAAATTATAGTTGGAACAATCAGGTAAAAAATTGTTACCGGAATAAATTCTGCCAGAGAAGGAAAAGACGTAATAAAAAGTTCATGCCCGCGCCACATAAATTTTCCTCCTAAAATACTTATAAAAAAAGTCCGTCCTCCCTTTTTCAAAGAAGAACGGACTTGAGGAAACTAAAAATCAGTCTTTCTTTAATCCGATTCTCTTTGCAACTTCAAAGTTGTCTTCGCCAAAGTATTTAACTGTAAGCTGTCCAAGGGTTCCATCTGCAGTCAGTTCTTCAAGAGCCTTGTTAATTGCCTGCTGGAATTCCTTTCTGTCTTTGTTAATAAGGAAAACCGTGTCACGACCGTCTACCCTTTCTGTAATTTTAAGGTCTGTATACTTTGCTTCCTTAAGGATTGCATTTGCCTGTTCAGCAGAAAGGTAAGCTGCATCAAAAACTCCGTCTTCTACGCTGGCAATTTCATCTGCCATTGATCCGGAAGAAGCCAGTGGTTTAAACTCAAGCTTTACATCCTTATGAAGGGCAATCCAGTCCTGTAATGCAACAGCACGTCCGTCAGTTGCCACGATGGAAGAAACAGCTTTACCGTTCATATCTTCAAGATTCTTAATTCCACTGTTTGCCTTAACAACAAGGTTCATAAAGAAGTAGTTGTAAGGTGCAGAAACAAGAAAAGCTTTTTCTCTTGCTGGTGTTCTGAATTTGCATCCTGCATCCAGGTCATATTTTCCTGTCCTTACACCTGCAAGGGCTGTTTCATAATCAAGAACCTGATAATTGAATTTCCAGCCTGGAAGTTTCTTTTCAATTGCCTTAAGAACTTCGTATTCGTATCCTGCAGGATTTCCATTTTCATCTTCGTAAGTATATGGAGCATTCTGGGATTCAAGAATAATTTCTACTGTCTTTGAATTCTTTTCACTTTTGCTACATGAAAGAAATAAAGCCATAAGGGATACTGCCACTGCTGTAATTTTAATACCTGTAATCTTTGTCATAATCATTCTCCTTGTAAAAAGAATTAAATACTGTAATCAATGTGTCTTTCATCAATTACACGCTTTGACTTATGTTCAGACCTGGTGTTAAGACCTCCATCAGGATGAACTACAACTCTTGCCGGTTTTACACCAATGCGGGCTTTAAGAGCAGCAGAAACTTTTTCTGCAAGAGCCTCGTCTGTCTCTGTATTTCCGGCTGCCTTTTCTACTTCTACTGCATATTTGCAAGTAAAATCTTTTTCAAAAATACGAATCAGATATTCACCAGTAACTTCTTTAAGTTCATGAATAACTGCTTCAATATCACTAGGGAAAACATTTACCGCACTTACGATAAACATATCATCAAGACGTCCCTGAATATGAATACGACCGTGAGTTCTTCCACACTTACAAGGTGTGTAATCAATGCGGCCGATATCTCCTGTTCTAAAGCGAATAAGAGGGCGGGCATGCTTTCTCAAAGTAGTAAATACAAGTTCACCAGTTTCTCCAGGTGGTAAAATCTCTCCTGTATGAATATCCCTTGTCTCTACAAGAATATGGTTTTCTGCAATATGAAGTCCGTCTTTTGCTTCACACATAGCAGCACATGCACCAAAAATATCTGACAGACCATAAAAGTCAAATACTTCTGCACCCCACAGGTCTTCGATTGCCTTACGGGTAGAATCAATTGAACCACCGGCTTCTCCGGCAACAATTATCTTTTTAATGCTGAAGTCTTTTTTAGGATCATAACCGGCCTTTATTGCCTTTTCTCCCAGCTGCCATGCATAACTTGGACTTGTCCAGATAACAGTTGGCTGGTATGTCTTAAGGATAAAAAGAAGGCGTTCACTTGGAAGTGTTCCTCCCCAGATACAAAGGGCACCAAGATTCTGAGCACCGATTACATCCGGTCCTCCAACATACAAAGAAAAGTTGAGGGCATGAACATAACGGTCATTCTTTCTCATTCCGATCTGATAGAACCAGCGGCTTTCTGTATCCTGGAATTCATCAAAATCCTGTTTTGTAAAAGGTGACATTGTTGGTACACCTGTTGAACCAGAAGATGTAGAAACAAAAACAACATCTTCTTCAGGAACAGCTGCAAGCTCTCCAAGGAATGAACCTACTCCCTGAGTATCGCGCTGGGTCTTTTTGTTAATAAATGGGAACTTCTGAATATCCTTTAAAGTCTTAATGTCAGAAGGCTTTACTCCAGCTTCATCAAATGAACGCTTGTAATAAGGAGCATGGTCGTAAGCAAACTGTACGATCTCCTTTAAATCCCTAAGCTGCTGAGCTTCAAGCTCTTCTCTTGGCATAGTTTCTATTTCTTTATTCCAGTATTTTCCATCTGCTGTTGACATAATTATCCTCCAGAAACACAGCTCCCCACAGTCTTTAAATAAATATTCCAGACTGAATTCTGCTGTGAAAAAAATTAGTTTAATGAATCTTCAAAAATTAAAAATAAAGGTGAGTCAGCAACAGACACGCATTCGTCCAAATCGAAAATTTGCTCTGACGAGTTTTTCAAAATACAAAGCCATTTCTCTACCTCCGAATGCATTTATAAATTAGTTTTCCTATGGTTTTAATAGGTATTTACTTTATATACTTTTTCTCACTTTGTTGTCAATAACTTTTAAAATTATTTTTTCAGCTTCCAGTTATTAAGTATATAAGCCCACTTTTTATCACGACCCTCTGCAATCAGCTTTATATCATCGTCCGTCAAATGACGGAATCTGGTCTGCCTTTTAAGATAGTCTTCCACAGAAGAAAATTCCTCAGGTTTATGATTAAGGGTAAATTCACCATTTTCATATTCAGCAAGATACCATAAGCCTGTATCAACAATTTCTTTTGCCAGGTCTATAGTCTGATCAGTTTTTACACCCCAGCCTGTAGGACAGGGTGCTATAACATGAATGAATCTTGTTCCATGAATTTTAGAAGCTTTTTCTACTTTGTTAATGAAATCCTGAAGATAGCCTACAGTAGCAGTAGCTGCATAAGGAATGTCATGGGCTGCTATAATTTCAAAAACATTTTTCTTAGGGCGAATATTTCCACGAATATTTTTTCCCGCAGGAGTAGTTGTTGTCCTGGCTCCAAAAGGAGTAAGGGAACTTTTCTGAATACCTGTATTCATGTAAGCTTCGTTGTCATAACAGATATAAAGTACGTCATCATTACGGTCAATTGCTCCGGATAAAGCCTGAATGCCTATGTCAGCAGTTCCACCATCACCGGCAAAACCTACAACCTGAACATCATTAATTCCCTTTGCCCTTAAACCTGCATGAATACCTGTCATCATGCTTGCAGTACCTGCAAAAGTAGAGATTATGGCATTGTTAGAAAAACAAAGCTGAGGATAATTAAAACCTACTGCACTCATACAACCTGCAGGAAGTACAGCCACAGTTTTTTCTCCAAGAACCTTCAGTGCAATTCTTACAGCTAAACTTCCGCCACAACCGGCACAGGCTTTGTGACCATAAAAATATTCTTCTTCATTAAGAGTCTTTGCTGTTATCACGGTTTACACCCCTTTTTCTGTTACGCCAATAAAAGAAACATCAGGAGTCTTTTCTCCCTCTGCAACTTTTTTAAGCTGAATAAAAATATTCTTTACTTCTTCAAGGCTGATATCCTTACCGCCAAGCCCGCCTATATAATTCTTTACAGCAAGGTCTGCATTATATTTCTTTAAAGCTGAGTTTACATTTGTATAAACAGTTCCCTCTGAACCAAAAGAAATATCCTTTTCCAGAACAGCAGCAGCTTTTTTACCATCAAGGGCAGCCGCTATTTCTTCAGAAGGGAATGGCCTCATGTATCTTATTCTTACAAGACCTGCCTTAAAGCCTTCCTGCCTTAAGTCATCAACAGCCTGACGAACAAGACCGCTTATGGAACCTAATGTGACAATTACAAAATCAGCATCTTCTGCCCTGTAACTTTCTGTAAGTCCTGTATAGCTTCTTCCAAAAATCTTTTCAAATTTTTCTTCCGCTTCCTTAACAACTTCCCTTACATTAAGCATTCCAAGGTGTTCCTTTACCTTAAAGTAAGTATTGGTATCCGGACCTGCAGAAAAAGCCATATTTTTTGGATGAGTAAAATCAAATTTATTATCAGTTGTAAAAGGAGGTAAAAATTCATCAGCCTCCTTCTGTTCAGGAACATCTACAACTTCATAAGTATGAGTAAGAACAAAGCCGTCCAGGTTAACCATAAATGGAGTCTGAACTTTTTTGTGCTCAGCTATGTAATAACTCATAAGGGCCATATCTAAAGCTTCCTGACCATCAGCTGCATAAGACTGAATCCAGCCTGAATCCAGTAAGGCAAGGGAATCCCTCTGGTCCCCATAAATATTCCATGGAAGAGCTGTTGAGCGGCAGGCATTCATCATTACAATAGGGAACCTGCCTCCGCTGGCATAAACCAGACACTCAGCCATGTATAAAAGTCCCTGAGAAGAAGTAGCTGTAAAGGCTCTTGAACCTGCAGCACTTACACCAATAGCACAGGACAAGGCCGAATGTTCTGATTCAACGTGAATAAAATCACTGTTAAGGCTTCCGTCTTCTACAAATTCAGAAAGCTTTTCTACAACAACAGTTTGAGGCGTAATAGGATAAGCAGAAATTACATCCGGACGGGTAAGCCTGATTCCGTATGCAAAAGCTTCATCCCCTGAAAGAAATTTTTCTGCCATTATTTTTCTGCCTCCATAGTAATAGCATCAAACCTGCAGATTTTTTTACAGATTCCACAACCCTTACAAAAGTCATAATCAAGGGCAACCTTTCCGTCCTTTTTAAAAATTACTCCATCAGGACAATAGAGATAGCACTGGAGACATCCCCTGCATTTTTCTATATCGATAACAGGGCGGACATTTCTCCAGCCGGCATTTTTTGTTACAAGAAATCCTGCTTCATAACAGGTAGCTTCCGGTATCTGATCATAAGACACAGGATTTAATGTTCTTAAAGAAGGTTTCATTCCTCACCTCCAAAAACAGCATCAACTAATGCGGTATTTTTTGCCACCAGTTTTGCCGGCATATACAATTCTATTGCCTTCTGAATCTGCTCTTTAGAAACAAGGCCGCTTACCCGGGCAAGAAGTGAAAGCATTACAGTATTTGTTACAGGCATGGAAAGAATTTTCTGAGCAAGACTGTCACCATCAATTGTAACAATGTGGGACAATTCTTCCTGACTGTAATTATTGTCTCCAGAAAAATCCTTCCTGGTGTTTATAAAGATTTTTCCATCAGCCTTAATTTCATCAAAAGCCTTTGAAGAAAATAAAGTATCATCCAGAAAAACTACAAAATCAGCTTTTTTTATCTGACTTCTGTCACCAATGGAAGAATCACTCAGCTTTGTAAATGCCAGAATTGGAGCACCCCTGCGTTCAGGTCCAAAAGAAGGAAAAGCCAGAGCATGACTTTCCCTGCTTTTTACTGAATAGGCTGCCCCCAGGAGTTTGGCAGCAGTAAATGCTCCCTGACCTCCCCGACCATGCCATAATACTTCAATCACTTTGCCCTCCAGAAACTAGCGGCGGCTTATTTTGCTTACAAGAAGATCACCTAAAGTCTGAATTAACTGAACCAGAACAATAAGGATAACTACACAGACCATAAGAATTTCACTGCGGTAACGCTGATATCCGTAACGGTAGGCAAAGTCACCAAGTCCACCGCCACCTACAAGACCAGCCATTGCAGAAAATCCAAGTATGGAAATTGCAGTTACAGTAATATTTTTAACAAGAGAAGGCAGGGCTTCCGGCAAAAGTATCTTAAGAATAATCTTAAACTTACTTGCACCAGTAGACAAAAATGCCTCTACAACACCATTACTTACATCAGAAAAACTTGCCTCTGCAAGACGGGCAAGAAATGCAGTAGAAGCAATGGATAAAGGAACAACAACTGCTTCTGAACCAATCTTTGTTCCAACAACAAGTTTGGAAAGTGGCAGAAGAAGTACCATTAAAATCAAAAATGGTACTGAACGGATAATATTCAGTATTACACCAATCACCCTGTTCAGCGGTGTATTCTTTACGAACATGGGATTAGAAGTAACATAAAGAATAAGTCCTAAGATTGTTCCAAAAACAACTGCCGTAGCAAGGGCAATCGCTACCATATAAAATGTCTCATACAATGCGATAACTACTTCACCGCGAATACTTACAATACTTTCAATCATATTAAGCCACCACCTTCTCTAAGCGGAAAATTCTTGAAGCAAGCTCAAGCTTTACAGTCTCAATATTTGCCGCATCACCGGAGAAATTCACAAAGAGAATTCCCAGAGGTTTTGAACTGATATATTCAATTTTTCCATGAAGAATATTGAACCTGACATTATTCCTTGCTGTAATTTCAGAAAGAATACTTTCTGTAGCAGAGTCTCCCTTATAAACAAGCTTGATTATGTCCCCGTTTGTACTATTCCAGATTTCTTCAGGAACCTTAAAGTTCTGTTCATGCTCTAAAAGTTCCTTTGTAAAATCATTCTTAGGACTGGTGAAAACTTCGTAAACATCACCCTTTTCTACAACTTCGCCGTTTTTCATTACTACAACTTTATTGCAGATTGATTTAACAACATCCAGTTCATGAGTGATGATTACTACAGTTACACCAAGCTTTTCGTTAACATCCTTGATCAGCTTTAAAACTGATGCAGTGGTTTCTGCATCAAGAGCAGATGTAGGTTCATCACAAAGAAGAATCCTGGTATTGTTAGCAAGAGCCCTTGCAATTGCAACACGCTGTTTCTGACCGCCGGAAAGCTTTGCAGGATAAACAAATTTTTTATCACTAATCTTTACAAAGTCCAGAAGTTCATCAACACGTTTTTCTATGTCCTCTTTTTTCCAGCCGGCATCCTCAAGAGAAAAGGCAATGTTCTCATAAACAGTCTTGCTCTCTGCAAGGTTAAAATGCTGAAAAATCATTCCAATGCTTTTACGAAGTTCATGAAGTGCCTTATGCTTAAGAGCCTTAACTGCAACTCCGTTAACAATTACATCACCATCAGTAATTTTCTGAAGCTGATTTATCGTTCTGAGCAGAGTACTTTTGCCGGCACCACTGCCACCTACAATTCCAAAAATATCTCCATCTTCGATATCAAAAGAAGCATTTTTTACAGCATGAACTGTCTGTCTGCGTTCCTTGAAAGTTACATCTACATTTTTAAAACTAATCATGGATACCTCCATTTTTATTCAAGATAAGCAGCAGGTTTTCCAAATGCTGCATACTGTTTTTCCGGATCTTCAATTACCTTTCTGAATTCATCAGAGTGAACAATTGAATAAATCTCTTTTGCAAAATCCTTTTCCTTATCTTCAGTACGTACTGCGATAACATTAAAGTAACCAGGCAGAAGCTCTTCATTGTAAATAGCATCTGTAAGTCTTAAACCTGCACCGATTGCATAGTTACCGTTAATAATTGCAGCTCCTACACTGTCCAGAACATTTGGAAGAATTTCTGCACTAACTTCCTTAAAGGTAAAATGCTTTGGATTTTCAGAAAGGTCCTTTACAGTTGCCTTTGAAGGATCAGCAGAAGGATTGATTTTTACCACACCAGTCTGTGCAAGAACCCTGAGGGCACGGCTAAGGTTTGTATCATCATTAGGAATTGCAATTACTGCTCCATCAGGAAGCTTGTCTACTGACTTATATTTATCAGAGAAGATTCCCATTGCAGCAGTTGGAATTTCTGTCAGGTAAGTAAGATCCAGTTTATGGTCAGTAGAAAATTTCTTAAGATATGTTGAATGCTGGAACATATTTACATCAATGTCTTTTTCTGCAAGAGCATTGTTAGGCTGAACATAATCAGAGAACTCAATAATCTTAACCTTGTAACCCTTTTTCTCAAGCTGAGGCTGAATTGCTTCTACAAACATATCCCCGTAAGGACCAGCGCATACACCAACTTTAAGACCATCTTCCTTTTTGCAGGAAACCATTAATGCAGCAACAGCAGACAAAACTAAACCAAAACCTAAAATCTATTTCATGGATAAACTCCTTAATAAAAATAAAAAATAAAATAAGAATAACTGCACCTTTTAAGACCCCACAAAAAGGTACAGACAAAATTCCTCTAAAAACAATAATCCCAATGTTTTTGTAAAGTGAGGAAATAAAACTGTTAAATGAATTTAAATTGCAGGATTATAATGTGCCGACAGAAGAGGTACAGCACCAACAGCACATGACACCATTGCGGAAATTTTCTCTGACAAGTTTCTCAAAAAATATAATCATTCCTGTACCTCCATATAAGATGATTAAATATAACCTATATTTCCTATAATGTAAATAGGAAATATAGGTAAAAATAAAATTTATTCATACAGGTTTTTACTAAAATACCTGTCTCCCCTGTCCGGAAAAACAACAACAATATTTGCCTTTTCTTTTTTTTCAGCAAGTTCATAAGCAAGTTTTTTTGCAGCAGCAAAAGCAGCCCCGCTGGAACTTCCTGCAAAGATACCCTCATGACGGGCAAGATATCTGGATCCGCCAAAAGCATCACTGTCAGTTATTTTTATAACTTTATCTACAAGAGCCATGTCCATGGTTTTAGGAATAAAATCATTACCGATTCCTTCTATATTATAGTCACCATGACTTCCACCACCCATAGTTGACCCTTCAGGATCTGCAAGCACTCCCTTTATCCGGGCATTTTTTTCTTTAAGATAGCGGACAATTCCTGTATAGGTTCCACCACTTCCGGCTCCGGCTACAAAGTAATCAATTTTACCATCCAGATCCCTGTAAATTTCAGGGCCCGTAGTTTCGTAATGAGCTAAAGGATTTGCCTGATTAACAAACTGTTCAAGAGACAGGGCACCGTCTATCGCTGAACGAATCTCTTCTGCCTTTTTTGCAGCTCCCAGCATTCCCTCTTCCCTTGGAGTGTTTATAATCTCAGCACCAAGAGCCTTCATTAAAGTCTGTTTTTCCTGGCTGAATTTAAGAGGTACAACAAAAATAACCCTGTATCCTTTTTTAAGTGCGGCAAATGCAATTCCCAGCCCGGTATTTCCTGCTGTGCCTTCTACAATAGTTCCGCCTTTTTTAAGCAGACCCTTTCTTTCTGCATCCTCAACCATATAACGACCGGTTCTGTCTTTAACACTTCCGGAAGGATTATAAAGTTCCAGCTTTGCAAAAATATTTATTCCCTCAGGAATCTCAGAATCAGAAAGTTTTACAAGAGGTGTATTTCCTACAAGCTCCTGCATGGAATCATAATAATTCATTTTGCTGCTCCTATAGCCTGCTGTAAATCAGCAATCAGATCATCTGCATTTTCTATACCGATAGAAAGACGAATCAGTCCGTCAGTAATTCCAACCTTTTCCCTTATTTCACGGGGAATCGAAGCATGAGTCATGGAAGCAGGATGGCAGGCAAGACTTTCTACACCACCAAGACTTTCTGCAAGAGCAATCAGCCCAAGAGAAGAAAAGAATTTTTTGTAGTCATATTCTTCTTTAAGTTCAAAAGAAATCATGGCTCCACCATTCTTAGCCTGTCTCTTATTAATTTCATACCCCTGTGCACTATCAAGTCCAGGATAGTAAACTTTTTTTACTGCTGAATTTTTTTCAAGCCAGCGGGCAATCTTAAGGGCATTATTTGTATGGCGGTCAAGACGAACACCAAGAGTTTTAATTCCCCTGATTAAAAGGAATGAATCAAAAGGACCAAGAACTCCACCTGTAGCATTTTGAATAAAGGCAAGTCTGTCTGCCAGTTCTTTGTCATGTACAACTGCAAGACCTGCTACAAGATCACTGTGACCTCCAAGATATTTAGTAGCACTGTGAACAACAATATCGATTCCACTTTCAATAGGACGCTGAAGATATGGAGTCATAAAAGTGTTATCTACAATAGAAAGAATGCCATGCTTTTTTGCAATGTCTGCAACTCCCTTAAGATCAGTAACAGTTAAAAGAGGATTGGCAGGACTTTCTACAAGAATAGCCTTTACATCAGGAAGAATTTTTTTATCAAGTTCATCAAGATTTGTTGTATCTTCAATTGAATAGCTGATGCCGAAGTTCTTAAAAATCTTATCCAGCACGCGGAAAGTTCCACCATAAACATTGCTGGAGATTATGATTCTGTCTCCGCTTTTAAATAAAGAAATTACTGCAGTAAGGGCAGCCATTCCGGAAGCAAAAGCAAAACCATTTGTTCCACCTTCAAGTTCTGCAATCAAAGCTTCAAGAGCTGCACGGGTAGGATTACCTGTTCTTGAATATTCCCAGCCCTTGTTTTGGCCGATACCCTGCTGCTCATAAGTAGATGTCTGATAAATCGGAACATTTACAGCCCCTGTTGTCTCATCTCCATAAATTCCACCATGAATCAAAGCCGATTCAATACTTCTGTAATTTTTTTTACTCATAAAAATCTCCTCTATATTTTTTCTGCTACAATAAAATGTACGTTTTCATAAGCCTTAAGCCCGTCACTTCTTTCAGAAAAATAAACTTTCTGAATTACATCCGGTGCCTGATGCTTTTTTATCTTAAAACCATGCCTGCTTAAAGCTTCTTCAATTTCTTGAATTGAATAACCGTGAAGCATTGGTTCCCCAAGTTTTGCCGTAATGCGGGCAAGTTCCTTTACTCTTGATTCCGATTCCAGTCCTAAAGGAAAAGTTGTTTCATCAGGAAAATCAAAAACCAGCCTGCTGCCGGATTTTAAAAGACCGGAAAAGATTCCTATAGTTTCTGCAAAAACCTTAAGGGGCAGATAATAAGAAACCCCTGGTATTGCCACAAAGGACAAAAGCTCCTGATTAAAACCACCCTGAAGTAATTTTTCTTCCAGCCTGTCCCTTGAAAAATCCATAGGAATAAATGTAAGGCTGTCAGGAATTTTCCACTCCAGCTTTTTTATCCTTACCCTCTTGTATCTCTGGGAATCAGGATGATCCACTTCAAAAACATGAAGATTTTCATACTCATTCCTAAAGGCAAAAGAATCCATTCCGGCTCCACAAATTACATACTGTAATTTTTTACAGCTGTTTTCCTTAACAAAAGATTCCAGCTCATTTTCTGCAAAACAAATTCTCGACAGAGGAATAGGCAGAATATATTTATAAAGAGACTGCCTTATATTCTTATGACAAAACCATCTGTCTTCCTTTACTCTAGAAAGATCAAAGTTATTTTCTATAAGCTGCCCCATCTCTTCATATTCTTCCTTACCCATCAAATCAAAAGAAAGATAATCGTCAAAGATTTTTTCCCTGCAAAAGTTTGAATGAAAAGCCCTTGCAAAAGAACAAAGCTTGGCAGTTATACTTTCCTGATGTTCAACCATTTTTACCTCCTTACACATTTAAAAATAAAAAAACCGGCCCAAAATGAACCGGCAGAATACAAATAGATAATAAATAATTACCTGCACCCTGCCTGATAAGTGATACATGATTTACAGCAGGAAAGTGAGAAAACTGAAACTGAATAAATTGTATAAATTAAAGTCATATTAATATTATATTTCCTATAAAACCTATAGGGAATATAATATTAAAAATAAAATATGTCAACTACCGGTATTAACTAAAAAATCCCCTTTATTAAATTCCGCAAAAAAAAAGCTGTCCGACCTTAGCCAGACAGCTTTGCATTTTTAAGAAACCTCAAGTTCCCCGGTATAATCTGTAATTCCACCGATTTCTATAATATTTGTATACCCGTATTCATCTAACTTCTGCAGGGCAATTTTACTGCGGCGGCCTGCATAACAGTAAACGTATATTTTCTGATCCTTATTTTTTATTACAGCTGCGGCCTTTTCTTCTGTCATTGTTTCATTTGTTAAAAGTACAGCTCCAGGGATATGCCCCTTTGCAAATTCATCAGGGCGGCGGACATCCAGAAGAACAAAGTCCTTGTCCTCTGACATCATCTTTACCCCTTCTTTCATTGAAACAAATGTATGAATACTCACTTTTTTAAAACCTCTTTTATGTAAAAGTTTCTGTCCTCTTAAAAGGCAGCAATGTGTATAAAGCTTAAAACACTAATTGCATATAGACTTACTTACATTATAAAACAAGTATTATGGTTTTAAACTAATATAAAAAATGTTACAATACTTCATGCAGTATTCTTTAGTAAAAAAAGCAATTTTTGTAGAAAGACCAAATCGATTTATAGCCCATGTCCTCTTAAATGGCAAAAAAGAAACTGTACATGTTAAAAATACCGGCCGCTGTAAGGAGCTTCTTCTCCCGGAATCTACTATATATATAGAAGAAAGTTGCAATCCTTTAAGAAAAACAAAATACGACCTTATAGCCGTAGAAAAGGGAAAGCTGCTTATAAACATGGACAGCCAGGCTCCCAATAAAGTTGCTGCTGAATGGATTAAAGAAAATAAGGATTATTTTTACCAGCTCCAGCTTCTTAAATCTGAATATACCCTGGGAGATTCCCGTTTTGATTTTTATGCTGAATATAAGGACAAAGACGGAAGGCTGCACAAAAAACTTATAGAAGTTAAAGGCTGTACTTTAGAAAAAGACGGAATTGCCATGTTCCCGGATGCCCCTACCCTAAGGGGTCTTAAGCATGTAAAGGAATTAACTGCCCTTCATAAAGCAGGCAGTTATGAATGCATGATTCTTATTATTGTACAGATGAAGGGATGCAAATACTTTACCCCAAACCGGGACACCCATCCGGAATTTGCAGATGCCCTTCACCAGGCAAAAGAAGCCGGCCTTCAGGTAATAGCGGTAGAGTGCCAGGTAAAGCCGGATACTTTAATTGCTCAGGGCCAGATAGAAGTCCGGGTGTAAAAAACAATCTTCGCTTATAAAAAAAGAACCCGGTATAAAAACCAGGCCCTTCATTCATCCCCTGCCCTGCCCTGCCAAAAACTGCCCTTAAGCAAGACAGAATCATCTCATTGAAAAAAGTCTTTCACGTAAAATGTAAAGCTTATCCTTAAGCTGGCGGACTTGCTCAAGACTGCTCATTATTTTATGAGTCATATATGCGTCTACAAATATTCCGTCAAACATAAAATCTGCAAAAGTAACAAAACCATTCATCTGCATTCTGTAATCATCAGGAATATTAATCTGCCCCAGCTGACTTGCAAGCACATGAAGCAGGCGGTCTACTTCGTTCATATACTGACTGGCTTTACCCAGCTTATGGTGCTTAATCAGGTCTATAATAAAACCACCGCCAAAGATATCCAGAAAACTCCAGTTGCGGGCACTTTTAAACTGAGCCTCGGCTTCTTCTACAAGAGGAATTAGCTGATTTACAGTAGTCATTGCATTTGCTACGGCATAATTGTCCATGGACAGCTCCTTATTTTGAAATTTCTATAATACAGTCAGCACCGGCTTTAAGATGCTCATCCCGGATAATCTCTCCAATTTCATCAGCGGTAATTTTTCCGGAAAGTGGATTTTTTACACTGTCAATTTTTCCATTAACAGTAGCATTTACCGTAGAATTTTCAAAAGCAAGGTCGCAGTTTTCCATAGTGCAGTTTTCCAGAACAAGATTTTTGCAGTAACAGAAAGGCTGGGTTCCGATAATGCGGCAGTTAATGAATTTAAGGTTTTCTGAATACCAGGCAAGATATTCACCCTTAATAACTGAATCCCGGATTACCATATTCTTAGAATGCCAGAAAGCGTCCTTTGTATCAAAATTGCTGTCAGAGATTTCTATATTTTCGTCATACTGAAAAGAATACTTTCCTTTCATTTCCAGATTTTTGATTTTTGCGTCCTTAACTTCAAAGAAAGGATATTCAGAGCCAAGGATTTTTACGTTTTCTATGTTAAGCCCCTTTACCTTCCATATAAATTCAGGTGAATTAACGCTGCTGTTTTTAAGGGTAATATCTTCACACTCACGAAGGGCCTTAATTCCGTTAAGCTGACAGTTTTCTATGTGAATATTTTTGTCATACCAGAGGGCAGCACGGCAGTTTTCCGTAAGCTGGCAGCCGTAAATCTTTCCATTTGTTACATGCCAGAAAGGATAGCGGAGATTCATAAAACAGTCAGAGACTTCTATATTTTTTGTTTCCTTAAGAGCTGATTCACCATCTGCAGGACCGTCAAAGCGACAGTTTTTTACCTGAACATCTTTAAGTCCGTAAAGAGCCCTTTCTTCATCGTAAGTATTATTTTCGTAAATCATATACACCTCATTAAAATAAACTATAAAAGGCAAGCAATCAACACTGACAATATACCTTAAATAATTCAAATTGTATACAATTTATTTTACTTTTTCTCAATTATTTTTATCGGATTATCGGTCTCCCCTCCCCTGCCCTACCCTGCAATCAAGGAAGCTTCAATAAGGCAGGCTGAAGGCAGGTTGCTGGAACAAGCTGCTGGCCCCCCTGCTTTAAAATAAAAAAAAGTCCGGCAGGAAAACAAGGCACATCAAAATTCCTGCCGGACAATCTTTTTTAAATAGCCTCAAAATGAGTAAGATCTTTAATTACTTCACCTGCTATTATTAATCCACAAACTGAAGGAACAAAGGCATTGCTTCCAGGAGCCACTCCCCTGCCCTTCATTTCTGAATCTTCTTCCACCTTTATTTTAAGGGCACTTTCTGTTGAATAAACGCACTTAAGATGCTTTACTCTTCTGGCCTTAAGCTGATTCCGCATTGCCCTGGCTAAAGGACATACGGAAGTTTTATAAATATCTGCAACTTTAAACTGAAGGGGATCAACTTTATTACCCGCCCCCATGGAACTTATTACGGGAACACCGGCTGCCTGAGCCTTTACCACAAGTTCAACCTTTCCGCTTACAGTATCAATGCAGTCTACAACATAGTCATAAAGACTAAAATCAAATAAAGAAGATGTCTCCGGAGTAAAAAAAGTTTTGTGAACCTCTACCCTGCAGTCAGGATTTATATCCTTTATTCTTTCTGCCGCAACTTCTACCTTTGACCTTCCTATTGTTGAATGAAGGGCATAAAGCTGACGGTTAAGATTAGTAAGGGAATACTCATCGTTATCTACAAGATCAATGGCTCCAATACCGGAACGAACAAGAGCTTCTACAGTATAACTGCCTACCCCTCCTACACCAAAAACAATTACACGACATGACTGCAGCTTTTTAAGGCTGTCATCACCAAAAATAAGACGAGTTCTAGAAAACTGATCCAGCATTTCTATTCAATTTCCTTTACATAAAGGAAGCAAATCTGATCATCCGGAGAATATTCCTTTGCAGGAACAATTTCTACACTAAAACGAACATATCTGTCCTTAATTTTTCCTCTATAATAATGACAGAATGTTCTCTTTTTGTCTTTAAAAAATGAATCTAAATGTTCAGGACTAATCTTTTTCCTAAAGGCTTCTTTATCTTCCGGATGAACATGGTCACTGTCTGCAACAAAATTCATTCTTTCGTAAAAGCCCTTATATTCACCTACATCCTGAGTCAGGCATGAACTCGCATTTATTACTGTATAAGTATTACTTGTAAGGTTAATTCTGTATATGTTAACGTAAGTTCCGCAAAGCACATCAAAAGCTTCCTGAAGTTCCCGCTTATCTGTTCCGTGTTTAGCATAATAATCAGATTTTGCGCGGTACATGCGTTCGTCTGCAGTCTGAAGCAGCTGCTTAAATGAATAATCCGGAAATTCCCTGCAGGTTGCAAAACCACAGGAAACAGAAACCTTTACATTTTCATTCACTGTTCTTTTAAAACACTTTTCTTCAAAATCCTTCTTTATTGTTTCAAGAAGTTTTTCATCAGCAAAAAGAATTGCAAAAAATTCATCTCCACCTATTCTGTAAAGATGGCCATATGGACCAAAAGTTTCCTTCATACAGCGGGCTGCTGCTTTAAGATACTTGTCTCCTGTATCGTGTCCATAAGTATCATTTACATATTTAAGGCCGTTCAAATCCATCATTACAACAGTTAAATCTACATCAGACGGCATGCCGTTTTTAAACTTTTCAGTATCTTCCACAAAGGCACGCCTGTTAAAAAATCCGGTAAGTTCGTCTGTATTGGATTTAAGAATAAGGGTTCTTTCCTTTTCTTTTTCATCCTGAATCTTCTGAGTTGTAAAAAGCACCTTTACCGGTTCTTCATTTTCATTTTTTTCTACAAGAATAAAGGCTGCCCGCATCCAAATTTTGTTTATTGACAGCATCTCATGGGCAATATATTTTTTCCCCTTCATTCTTACAGGCAGGGTTTTAAAATCAGTAAAGGCAAGCACACCGTCAATATATTCTTCTGCAATAAGATGACTCATTGCATCCTTCATCTGATCATAGGCTTTGTTATTATATTTAACCCAGCTTCTGATTGAATCGCTGGAACTGTATTCAATTACAAAATCTTCTTTAAGATCAACAAGATGCATTGAATTATAAACACCAGAAATAGCATCCATAATAAAGAAGTCTTTGGCGTGCTCATCACGGATTCGTTCAATTTCTTTTCTATTTTTAACTTCAAAATCAATATCTACCAGGGAACCAAAAAAGCGTTCTGCACTTCCGTCTATTGCAAAGGTTGTAACACCGGCAATTCTAAACCAGTGGACTACATTGCTTTTTGTAAAAGCCCTGAATTTAAAATCAAATACTGTATTTTTAGATTTAAGTTTTCTTTTTAATTCCTGAATGAATGGAATGCGGTCTTCTACGTATATACACTTAAGAAAAGTTCCTAATTCATTAGAAAAATCTTCTTCCCCTGAATAATCCAGCAGTCTCCTGAAGGCGGCACTCCATAAACAGCGTTTAACCTTACCTCCAGGTGTCAAATCAAAATAAAAGATTCCGCCTCCAAGGGTTTCATAAATAACCCTAAAGACTGACGCTTCTATGTTATCAACCCTTCTCTTTACATTTCTGAATAAAATTACAAAGTTATTTTCATCATATTGAAGGGCCGTAGCTTCAAGATCTTCTATTCTGTTCTGAAGATTTATTCGCTGAAATCTATAGGAGAATTCTCCTTTTGTAAGAACCTTTTCCTTAACATTTTCAAAGCAAAGATTTTTTATGTAATCTTCCTTATCAACCTGAGAAATAAAATGTTCAGCAAAGAAAAGATTAATCTTATTATAGTCGTTGGTTCCAAGTTTAGAAAAAGTATAATCCGACATTCCATCATTTACCGAGATTGGAATAATACAGGCATCCGAGAAATTTACTAAATACGCAGAGTAAAAAGTCTTAAATAAGACTTTTAAATGTTCATCCAGACAAGTGGGTGTTTTCAATATAAAAATTCCTATACTATAAATGATAGCATAATTTTTTTCAGTTACAAGAATTTTGTTTATTTTTAATAATTTTTTTCTATAAAATACACTCAATATTGAAAAAATTAAATAATATTTACCACCCTATTTCTCTATTAAGGTAACAGTCTTGATAACACAACAGGCAAAAACTTAAGATTGAAGCCCTTTTTTACAGGTAACACTTTTGATAACATACCCTCTTTTACAGGCTGAATTTACCCTCTTTTTCCTTATTATGTATAAAAATTCATACAGGTAAAACCGCAGATACAGTGTAACAGTTTTGATAACACACTAGCCCTTATATAAAAGCCCCTGACAAGGAGGTAACACTTTTGATAACAAAAAGAC
>NZ_JAILGZ010000060.1 GCF_024696245.1 Treponema sp. | reverse complement strand
ATTTTGTTTTTTGTGCTGGCCTCGCTGTCTCCCAGGGAGAGGTAAATGCATTCAGGCTGCCTTATAAATTCTGTGCTTTCTGCAAATTCAATAAAGCGGGGGAACCACAGTGAGCCGGAAGCTGATGCTGCTTTTGCAAAGATATCTGTCTTGTAGATGGCGTAAAGTGCAAAGAGTCCTCCCAGTGAATAACCGGCGATTGCAATGTATGAAGGTTTGCTTTTTAATTTTTCCTGAATTTGTGGAATAATTTTTTCAGTTAATATTTTTAGATACTGGTCTGCCTGTCCTGAACAGGGGCTGCCTTTTTTATAGATTGGTGGAATTGGCCAGGGTGTCATGTCGCTATCCCAGTCCAGGTTAGAAATTGCTGCAAGGGTAAATTCTTTTGTTCCTGAATTAATGCATTCCTGATAAACTTTCTGACCTTGGGTTTCAAAAGTATTTAAAATTACAAGGGGACTTTCTTTAACCTGGCTTTCAAATAATTCAATATATCTGCCTTCTACTTTAAAACTTTGGGTCATGTTTATTAATTCCTTCTATATATATGTAATAAATTATTTTCAAAATGACCACATTTTGTCTAGTGCCATCTTTTTTAATATGTAGTAGAATTGATTAAAGGTTAATTAAAGAAATTATTCAAAGGAATAAAAGTCAAAATGAAAAAAATTATATTCAGTTTAATTGCGATATCGTTTTTTATTACATCATGTAACAGTACAAAAACTTTAGAACTGCAGGAGACTGTTCAAAAAGAAGTTCATCTTAAGATTCATGAAAATGATGGAGAAAGTAAACTTTTAAACAGTAGATTTCAGCCGCTTGAACGTTATTTGTATGATAGTCAGGGAAGGGAAATTTACTATGATGACTTATCAGATGGTGCATGGTTTGGTGATGTTTCAGATTCATTCAGACAATCAACTCTTGCATCTGGTGAACGCAGGGATTTGAAAAGAAGGGCTGAATATGATAAGGAGGGCAGACTTTTATATTCACTAAAAGAGAACAGAATTTTAAACAATGAACTGATTCGTAAATACAATTCAAATGGAAAGCTTGTTTATGCCAAAGGTGATATAGATAAATTAAGTGACCAAATTAATAATTATCAGGATTACGAAATTAGAAATTTTACCTTAGAGATCTGGCTGGACGATAAAGGAAATATTCTTCATCTTACTGATGAAACCGGAAGAGATCAAAGGTGGGAGTATGACAGTCAGTCCCATATTATTCACAGCTGGGACGAAAGCGACTGCGATTTTACCAATGAATATGATTCAAGTGGAAACTGTACATACATATACAATAAGATTCCTGATTATGATAAGTATGATTATGAATCTCCTTTGATTTATAGTGTTAAAAATGAGTTTTCACCGGAAGGCCTGCTTTTGTGTACTATGGATGATTACACTTTTTATGAAGATAAAAATTTTGAGAAAGTGGATTACAGGGTGACAAGTGTGGAGGAGTACTCTTATGATTCTAATGGTCGCCTTCTATCAGATATTTATGCTGAATCCTACACAAAGAGAGGGGAGTTAAATCTTGTTTCAAAAATAACTTATAAATATTCAGAAGATGGAAGGACAGTATTCCGCAGAACGGAAGATTCTTATTATTCAGATCCGGAACATAAGAATTTTGTATATAGTGACTGGTATGAGGAAGAAGATGTAAAGGACTCGCAGGGCCGCTTGATTCGTTCTTACTCTAATAATCATATTCTCTGGGATGAAGATGATCTTGATTCTTATCAGGATTATGAAACTGAAGAAACATATTCCTATGATGAAGATGGAACAACTCATTGGAAAAATTTAAATGGTGAAGAAAAAATTATTTCTCCTTCAGGTAATCTTATTTTTCATAAAGAAAATTATTACGAAAATGAATGGTCCGAAGAAACTTATAATGATAACGACAGGGAAGAAAGAATCTATTCAAAAAATTATAAAATAAAAGATGATGGTTCTATTGAAATGGATTATGAAAGCTGGCATGAGTTTGATTCTGAGGGGCGGGAAACTTTGTATAAATATTTGTCTTATACTGAAAAACGTCATCCTCAGGAAGAAACTTACCATACTTTCGATAAGGATGGAAGACTTTTATATCAAAAAAAGTTTGATGCTTATTATACTGATCCCGTCACAAATCTTTATTCACCTGTAAGAAGAGAAATTGTTAAAGAATCATTTTATACTTACGATGAACATGGAAATGAATTAACAGCACTTTCTTATGAAAACGGAAAGAAAAACGATTATTCATGGAAGAGTTCTTACACCTATGACGAAGAGGGCAGAATTACTTATGAGTTCCATGGAATTTATTATCAGGACAAACTGAATGAAAATTCTGAGGGCTGGTATGAATACGATAAAAATAATTTCCTTACATATAAAAAAGTAAAGGCATACAGCGACGGCACCTTTGGCACTTATAAGCCGGAAAAAGTTCCAACTTTTGAGTATTTCTTTATAAACCAATATACATATTATAAAAACGGGCAGATTAAAGACTGTATCCGCTATTATTATAAAAATGAATTCTACGAACGTGACTGGCAGCCGGATTTGTTAAGGCAAAAATAATTCAAAAAAAAATATAAATTTTGTCAATTTTATATCTCCGATTCTCTTTTTATATTGTAGGGGGAGTGAAGAAGCAAAGCTTCTTGATTCCCGGAGAATATTACACATATAGGAGATTTTAGTTATGAAAGAATTGAATCAGAGAGATGTTAATGAAAAGTTTCAGGAATTTAAGTCGTATTCTAAAGCTGATGCTGATAAAGTGATGGATAATCTTGATAAAATTCAAAACATTGCATCTAGTGGTACGCTTCGTAAATACTTGGACGATATCAAATTGTATTTCCAGATGCTGGGTGATGTTTTTGCAGGCAGGTATAAGAAGGCCCCGGTTGGAACCATAGCAGCTATTATCGGAACTTTGCTTTATATCTTGTCACCTGTTGATTTGATTCTGGATTTTATCCCTGTGATTGGTTATTTGGATGATGCGGCAGTTCTGGGGCTTTGTCTTAATTTTACAAAATATGATGTGGAGGAATATAAAAAGGATATGGGTATAGAATAATATAAGGATGGATGCGGTTTTATTTTGAATATAATTGAATAGAGGAGGTGATCATGATGAATTATTTTAGGGCTCTAAAATATGGTGAAAAGGTACCTTTGATATGCACCAGTTGTCACAAGACTTTTTATGGAAGTAACCCGGATAAATCTGCATTTCCTTTTGTAGCTGGTGTAATTAAAAAACTAAAAAAACAAAATGCCCTTACTGCGGTTCAAGCAGGGGAGGGCTGAATCCTTCTTTTCAGTTTTGACCAGCTTACTGCTTTTGTTCCAGCATAATGTTTTCAACAAGATAGGCATCGCTTAGACAATGAAAATCACTGATGCCCTTACTCATAAGTATATAAGTATTTGACTTGTAAAACATTTCCATTGCCTTTTCTTCATCTACATTTGCTTTTTTTGCAAGAAGAGATATTATGCGGGCATATTTCATCTGCAAAAGAGTTGGATCGGCTGTCATGATTCCTCTCCTTTTGCTTCGTAACTAGATTCAAAATGCAAAAGAGTATCTACAATTACTGTTGAACCGTGGTAAAGTTTCATGCGACAAGATTCCTATCTTTGAGGACTGAAATAATTTCATCAACGATATATTGTTTGCTTTGTGTATGAAGTGCTTCATAAGAAGGTATGATATATGAATGCAGAAGGCCTGAGGAATTGAGAATTTGAAATACTTCTGAGCCAGTTTTACCAAGTTGCCTGGCAACATTTTCAATACAGAAAACTGAATATTCTATCTGCTTGTCATTCATAGTCTGTTTCCTTTGAAAAACTATATTTACAATATACCACATCTTATGACTATTTGCGACTTGTTTAAGAATTATTAAAACATTTCCTTTGTGCCCGCAAAATTCCCATGTTATAATAAGGTTGTTCCTGTAAAAAGCTTAATGAGAAATATTTTTAAATATTTTTTAATAATAGGACTTATTACTATTTACAAGTTTACTATGCTGTGTTATTATTCAGTCATTAGGGAGATACAACTATGCAGAATCGTAATTCAGCACAGCGAAACCTGATATTAAGTATTATGGAAGGAAATAAGTCTCACCCCACAGCGGACGAGATTTATGAGCAGGCGAGACAGTCTGATCCTCACATAAGCAGGGGAACGGTTTATAGAAACTTGAATCTTCTTGTGGAGAATGAACTTCTGCTTCGAGTTCCAGTTCCGGGAGCACCTGATCATTTTGATAGCATGCTTGATCAGCACTATCATTTCTATTGCAGAAATTGCAACAGGGTCTTTGATGTTCCGGAATTTAATACCGAAGATGTTCAGGCTGTAGAAACTAAATTAGGCAAGATGGGCTTTAAATCCATAACGCATAAGATTGTGTTTGAAGGTTTATGTCCGGAATGTTCTAAAAAATAATTAGTGGCGCGGGTGCTCAGGCATTCGTTATGTGTAAGGAGAATTTATGGCTTTTAAATTTTACAAATGTAAAAAATGCGGAAAGGTAGTTTCAATGCTTAAAGGGTCACCATGTGACACTATGTGCTGCGGTGAGGCAATGTCTGAACTTAAGGCAAACACAACTGAAGCTGCCGTAGAAAAACATATTCCTGTTGTTCAGGTTAACGGAAACATTGTAGATGTTACAGTTGGTTCCGTAATTCATCCGATGGAAGAAAAGCATTTCATTGAATGGATTGCTCTCGAAACAAAAAATACAAATCAGCTTAAGTCACTTAAACCTGGTGAAGAACCAAAAGCTGTATTTGCACTTGCAGATGGTGATGAAGTTGTAAGAGCTTATGCATACTGCAACCTTCACAGTCTCTGGGCTGACAAATAATTCAGTCATAAATTTTTGGGAGCATTGCTAATGGATAACAAGGCGCTTTACAATCTTTCTTATGGACTTTTTGTGCTTGGTGCAAGAAGCGGAGACAAGATTAATGCCTGTATTACAAACACATGTATGCAGGTAGCATCAGATCCAGTAAGACTTGCAATTTCTGTTTTGAATCACAATTATACTTGTGACCTGATTAAAGAAAGCGGATTCTTTACACTTTCTATTCTTGATAAGACTGCTAAGTTTGATCTTTTCAAACATTTTGGTTATCAGAGTGGAAGGGACGTAAATAAGTTTACTGACTTTGAATACAAGACAGATAAAAACGGAAGTCCTTACATTCTTTCAAATACATGTTCTGTTATCAACTGCAGGGTAGTGTCAAAGACTGATCTTGGAACACATACTCTTTTTGTTGCAGAAATAGAAGATGCACAGGTAACTGGTTCAAATGCACCAATGACTTACGCTGATTATCAGAATAATGTTAAGCCAAAGGTAAAGGTAGAAACTTCTAAAAAGATAATCGGATGGAGATGCAAAATATGTGGCTATGAGTATATGCATCCTGAACTTCCATCAGATTTTGAATGTCCATTGTGCGGACATCCTGCAGATGATTTTGAACCGATTTACGATTCATCAGCAGCTGCAATTCCAGAAAAAATAAACAGCACTCAAACTAAAACTAAGGAGAATACAATGAGTAACAAGTACGCAGGAACACAGACAGAAAAAAATTTACAGACAGCATTTGCCGGAGAAAGTCAGGCAAGAAACAAGTACACATACTTTGCTTCTGTAGCAAAAAAAGAAGGATACGAACAGATTTCTTCTCTTTTCCTTAAGACAGCTGACAACGAAAAAGAACATGCTAAAATGTGGTTTAAGGAACTTGGTGGTCTTACTGATACTAAAGCAAACCGTGCTGCAGCTGCTGAAGGTGAAAACTATGAAAGGACAGACATGTATGATGATTTTGCAAAAACTGCAGAAGCAGAAGGTTTCCCAGAACTTGCTGCAAAATTCCGCGGTGTAGCTGCAATCGAAAAGCATCATGAAGAACGCTATCGTGCACTTCTTAAGAACGTAGAAATGAACGAAGTATTCGAAAAGAGTTCAGTAAAAGTTTGGGAATGCCGTAACTGTGGTCATATTGTTGTTGGAACAAAAGCTCCTGAAGTATGTCCTGTATGTGCTCACCCAAAGAGCTACTTTGAAATCAGTGCAGAAAATTACTAATATCAGGTAATTCTATACGAGGTTAGCTGGCGGCACTTTTAATTAAGTGCCGTCTTTTTTTATTTTAAATTATTTTTATCTTTTAAAGTGTGGGCTTTAATCTCCAGTTTTTCCAAAGCCTTTATAAATTTTTTATAGCTTTCAAAATTATTTTTTAAGATTGCAAAGTGGTAGGTAATTTTTGCTTCGCTGTCCAGGATTGGAATTCTTACATGGTTTTCAACATTTACAGGTAGCAGGTTAGATTCAAAACTTATTAAATTGGATGAGTGAACTACCTTATCAAAAGTTTCGATTCCTGTCTGGTAGAGTAGCTGGGAGTCAGGAAGTTTTTTTGCAAGAATATTATTCCAGTGGCCTTTAAGGGGGAAGGGGATTACTGCCTCTCCGTTAATGTCCTTAAAGCGTAAGCCTTCTTTTTTTTGAGCCAGTGGATGGTTGTCGGG
>NZ_JAILGZ010000040.1 GCF_024696245.1 Treponema sp. | reverse complement strand
TCCTCTTTTTTTTTAATCCTAACACGTAGGATAGCAGAAGTCAAGAAAAAAATTTCTTTTCTTCTCCTTTTTTTGTAACTCTTTTTTTATCGGAATGTTTAGTAAATTAATTGAATTTTTACTTTATTTATTGAATAGTTTCATTCAATTTTATTAATTTTTCTTTTTTTTGCCTGAATCAGCTATTTAAGAAAAACAAACAATTTAAATATAAATTCATTTTTTACCTTCCAAAATTTTAATTTAAGTTACGATTTTTTTCATACTTGGCACGAAAATTTATTTGAAAACTCATTTTTCACTGAATGATTTAAACCGAGGATTTTTTCAAATGAAAAAAATCGTAATGGGATTGGCAGCTTTAGTTATGGCTGCTTCTGTATTTGCGGTAGATTTTGCGGCTCGTACTGTAATGGAAGGCAGTATCGCTGGAGGAACTATCGATATTAATGGAGACGAAAAAAAAGAAGGAACACTTACCTTCTGGAATCTGTCTGCAAAAGATCAGAAAGATGCCGATGCTCTGGAAGTTTCTGTAAATAATGATAACGCTGGAGCAAAATTCAAGATGTGGTATAAATATGACGGAACTGACCCTATGAATCTGGGAGTTAGAGGTACAAATATTTGGTTCAAGCCAATTGATATGCTTAAGGTTACAGTTGGTGACGTTTCTTTGAAAACTTTTGGAGAAACATTGGACTACTGGAAATCTCCTGATGGTGGAGATGCTGCAACTCATCAGACTTGGAGTTGGTCAGGATATTCATCAGTTGAAGGTTCTGGTGTTGCATTGGAATTGACTCCTGTAGATGGTCTTTATATTGCTGGAGGTCTTGTTGCAAAAACTGGCAGCGACTTTGCAGCTATTAATTTTAACAGCAAAGAAGATGAAACATATGCATCTTGGGGAATTGATGTAAAGTATGGTCTTGCAGGTGTTGCAGGAATTCCAATGAACATTGCTGCTTCATATCGTGATGCAGGAAAAGATGGAGTAAAGATTGCTGCAATTGGTGCTGAATATGGAAATCGCTATGGTTCAGGTCTGTATGCATTGTTCAATGCCCGCTTTAGATTTGAGAACTTCTCTTATTCTGCTGTAGATTCAGAAGTAGGTGCTTATGGAACTACATACACATGGGAAAAAGAGAATGCACTTCAGGCTGTAGCATTTGATACAATGTTCAGATACAAGGTAGAAGCATTAGAAATCTTAGGACGTTTCCCTGTAACTCTCAGAACTGTACAGGATGTAACTGCAAATGGAAAGAAGGCTTCTGATTATGATTTCACAAATCCATCATGGATGTCATATGAGTTGAAGGTTATCTATGCTCTTGACGGTCTTAATGTATATCTGGATGTAGAAAATGATACAGCAGTAACATTCGACAAGAACTTTGCAGAAACATGTCTGGATATGAATGTACAGCCTGGTATTACTTGCAATTTTGGCGGAGCAGCATTAGACCTTGGATTGAAGCTGGATATTCCTAACAAGAAGGGTGCTAACCTTGGATGGTCTGTACCTTTCAATGTTGCTATCGCATTCTAATTTAGAGAACAAAGGAGATTAATAAAATGAAAAAAATAGCAAAAATTTTTACTGCAGTAAGTTTTGCTGCAACAGTATTGCTGGCATCTTGTTCTTTTAATGGTGAGCTTACTTCAAAAGCTGTTGACTTGCCAGAAAGTTCAGGAATTTATGCCGGAGCAAAATCTACAAAAGTTGAGACTCCATATAACAATGCTGCTTCTTTGATATCCGAAGATGATGTTGATGTTGTAAAAGTTACAGCAGGTTCTTGGGTATATGCAAAAGTTACCCTTGCAAATAAAATTAATGCAAAAGATGCAAAAAAGATGAAGGTTATTGCAAAGGTAGGAGCAGGTTTTACACCAGGAGATACAATCCGCCTAGATTTTTATTCTGATGACACTCATGGCTCTGCTATGGATGGTTGGACAGATGCAACATTTTTGAAAGATTTATCAACAAGCTATCAGATTTATGAAGTTGACATGTCAAAAATTACTAATAAAGCAGACGATTCTGCAAGACATGCCGGCGGACTTTTCCCTGATACAATTGCAGACACTGCAGATTGGTCGAAGATTTCTTATATCATTATTGACCCTCGTGGAGCTGCAGGAGACATTTACATCCGCGATATTATCTTTGAGTAATCAAAAATAGTATTATATCCTAAAGCAGCCATGTCGTAAAAAACATGGCTGCTTTTTTTTTCTATAAATTGCTGTTCCTGATATTTTCTGCCAGGGCAAAGACAGCATAATGAGGAATGGTCAGAATGTCATTTTCCTTGTTGTATCCAAAATTGTTGGAAGAAATTTTTATGGCAGTGCAGTTTCCGTTAATTTTACGGAATTCTTCTAAGGAGCCAAGATTTCCATTTTTCTTCTTTACGTCTATCGGATAAATTTTTCCTTTGGATTGAACTAAAAATTCAAATTCATGAGTCTGTTTTCCTGTCCAATAAAAGAGAGGAATTTGTTTTGCGGCAAATTCGCCGGCTGTATAGTTTTCGTAAAAAATACCTGCAAGACTATTTCGTCTTTCTTTGACAAAAAAATCAGACTGGTTTACCTGACTCTGATATGTAAAAATTCCTTCATCTGCAAGGTAAAGCCTGAACAGACCTGAAGATTCTTCCTGCAGAGGAAGATTTACGTGCCCTTTTATATTGTGACAACGGTAAATTACATGAGCAAGTTCCAGCCATTCATATGCACTAAAATAATCACGATTTGACTTACCTTTTTCAATACAGGAAATTTTAAAGTTTTTGTTTTCTTTATTTAGCTGTGAAAAAATGTTTTTATACACATTTCTGGTTTTTAAAATCGTTTCACTTGAAATATTATATGTATCCATATCTCCAAGGTAATTTGCATAAACTTCTTTAAGTACATTTGTAGCATCAACATAAGATTTTTCCTGAATAAAAATATCAAGCGGTTCAGGAAGTCCTCCAATCGTTAAATATTCATGCAGAAGATTTAATGCAAGTTCATGATAAACAGATTCAAGAGGAGTCCGTGCATTGAAACTCTTTCTTATCATTTCAAGAAGAAGCGGGTTTACATTCATCAGGTACTCTTCAAAAGTAATCGGATATACATTTATTGAATTGATTTTACCGACAGGAAAAAGAAAGTCCTCTCCTGATTTATTATGCTCCTGCTGCTTTATTGACAGTCTTACAAGAGAACCTGTTGCAATTACAGGAAGTTCCTTGTGATCCTGACAGAAATATTTTAAAAGAAAGTACCTGATGGCACTGCTGAACTTCATCAAAAATCAGGAGTGTATCGGGAGTCAGTTTTTTATTAAAACGGGTTTCTATGTAAGTGATATATTTATCTGCATCAGAAGTTGTGGAAAAGAATGCCCTGGACAGCTCATCTTTCTTTAAGTCTATGTATAAGAAATCCTTAAAATAACGCTTTGCAAAGAGCTCTTTTACAAGATATGTTTTGCCACCCTGCCTTGCTCCCCATACAATCAGAGGCTTGCGTACAGGGGAATTTAACCATTTTTCTAAATCGCTTAATTTTATTCGTTCCATTTTCAACTCAAATATAAAATACAAGTTTTACAATGTAAAATTTTCTGCAATGTACCAGTCAATAAAAGTGGACAAATGATGCTACACTAAAAGTGGACACTAACAGGTAGAAAACTGTTGAAAAAAATAGGACAATAAAGACAGTTTTCTGCCATGGAGGTGTACATGGGAAAACAGCTTAGTCCGCTGGAAAAAGAATTTCTTATAAAAACTTATA